>JBDWKL010000019.1 GCA_039973685.1 Hyphomicrobiales bacterium | reverse complement strand
CTTTGCCATCGCGCATGCCTAAGCGGTCGGTTGTGTAATGAAACAGCTCATGTCCACGCGCTTGTGCTTCAAGCATCAAGGCAAAAGTTGTGTCCCCTTCAATGTGAAGAGTGGAAATGTGGTCCATTTGAACAGCTATTTTCATGGGTCTTGCCTCGGCGTTTAATACAGTCATGTGTTTATGGGGTGGTGGCGAAGTTGTTTCAAGCAAAGAGTTGCAATCAACCCTCTGTCATGAAGGCGTTTTCTAACAAGGAAATTTGATGATCAGGGGTTACCACGGCGACATCGAAACGAAACTCGGTCGCTTTTTCGGCAATCTCATGCGCGTCAGCCATCCATTGTGTGGCAGCAGCAGCCAGACGGCGCTGTGCTTTTTGCGTGATGCTATGCAACCCCTCTTCAACAGAGGACCGCGCCTTCACTTCGACGAAGCATATAAGATCACCGCGCGATGCGATGAGATCAAGCTCACCGCTTTTGGTTTTATAACGCTCTGCTAAAACCTCAAAACCATGTTCTATAAGGTGATCGCGCACCAAGGCTTCTGCGGCCAATCCCGCTTCATAGGCTTTGATCCGTTTAGGGTCTTTATCAACCATCTTTCAACTGCTCTTTAAGCACCAAGGCCCGTTGATAGAGATCGCGCTTGGGCAATCCAGTTTCTCGGCTTAATTGTTCTGAAGCGTCTTTAACGCGCAACGTTTTAAGTAGCTCTAGCAATTCTTCATCAACGCTCTCAATATCAACGCCGCGCTGCTTTACTGGTTCAATCAGCAGTACGATCTCGCCTTTGGGTGTTGGCTCTTCGCCATATAATGCGGCTAATTCTTCAAGCGATGCGCGGCGGAAGGTTTCAAACAGCTTGGTCAGTTCGCGAGCAACCACAGCTTGCCTTTCGCCACCTAAAACGTGGGCTGCATCTTGCAAGGTTGCAGCGATACGGCGGGGCGATTCAAAGAAAATCAAGGTTGCTGGCGTTTCGGCCCATGCTTCTAGCCGAGTGCGGCGAGCTGCTTGTTTCGGCGGCAAGAAGCCCGCAAATAAAAATGCATCATTGGGAAGGCCTGCTGCACTCAAGGCTGTGATAGGGGCTGATGCACCGGGCAGAGGCACAACTTTGTATTCGTCGGCGATTGCATCTTTGATCAACCGATAGCCGGGATCAGAGACAAGCGGTGTGCCAGCGTCGCTCACCAAAGCGACGCTTTTTCCCTCCCCCAGCATCGACATTATATGGGGAGATTGTTTTTCAGCATTGTGCTCATGGTAAGCGATCATCTTGGTTTTGATACCAAAATGCTTCAACAGCTTTCCTGTCACCCGCGTATCTTCGCAAGCAATCGCATCAGCATTTTGCAAAACATTGAGGGCACGTAGGGTTATATCCCCTAGATTCCCAATCGGCGTTGCAACGATGTAAAGAGCTGATTCAATCGCTTTGTCTGTTAGGTGCCCATGTATCAAGATGTTACCACTTGCTGCTTCTTGACTTCCATCATTTGCCATGACCATTTCCACCTACAAAGCGACGCCTTTTGGCTCAACGTCTTTTTCTTGCCTTATTATACCTGACAAGTTTCAAGCATATTTAGCAGGTGTATGCCCTGTTGGGCTGCACTGCAAACTTTGAAAAGCTGTTAACCATAACTAATGCAATTTAGACGTGAATGATGCAAAAGTCTGTTGTCCATGGTTAATTATTGCTAAACATTCATCCTGATTGACAAAGTCACTCAAGAAATGCGGCCGACACTGTTCATTCTGGGTATAGGTTCGCCCCTTTAAGGTGCAGAAGAACGTTTAAGAGAAGGAAATCGCATGACATATAAGCTACGCACATTTGTGGCCCGTTACTGTCTGCCATTATTTATGCTTGCTTTCGCTGCTGTTTTAAGTGGCTGTATTGCAACAGGCCCGCAAAACGGCGGTGGCCTTGGCGCCCTTCAACCCGCTCTACCCGACACCACCCCACAACCAACGTTGCCAGTGACGGCGTCTTTGCCTGCTGCCAATGGACGTACCCTTGGTACTGGTCCAATTAGAGTCGCGATGCTCGTGCCGATTACAGCCTCAGGGTTTGGCGCTTTGGCTGCTGAGAATTTCGTCAATGCCGCTGATCTCGCGCTACGTGAATTTGATTCAACGGCAGTACAAATTGTTGTTAAAAATACCTCAGGCACAGCCACTGGTGCTGCAAATGCAGCCCGCGAAGCAATTAGAGAAGGCGCTGAAGTAATCTTGGGGCCAATGTTCTCAAAAGCAGTTCCAGCCGTCGCAAGTGTCGCACGTCCTGCTGGCGTTCCGGTCATTACATTTTCTAGCTCCACTTCGGTTGCAAGCAATGGTGTTTATGTCTTCGGCTTCGCACCAGAACCAGGTATTATTCGAGCTGTCCGCCATTCAGGTAGCACTGGCTCGCGCAGTTATGCCGCCCTTTTGCCAAACAACGCTTTAGGTAATCTCTCTGAAGGCGCCTTTAGACAAGCTGTTGCAAGTGCTGGCGGACGGATCGCTAGCATCACGCGTTATAATTACGGCAACAACGAACCTAATATCAAAGCGCAAGAAGTTGGTGCTTTGGCTCAAAGCGGTCAGGTCGACACAATCTTCATTCCCGACGCTGGCGATGTTGTACCGCAATTGATTGCCTCCGTTAAACAGGCTGCCCCTACGGCCCAAAACATAAAATTCATTGGTTCTGGACAATGGGATGATCCGCGTATTTTCCGAAACTCTGCTTTATCAGGCGCTGCTTACCCTGCCCCTGACCGCGACGGTTTCAACAAATTTGCTCAACGCTACAATGGCGCATTTGGCAAACCACCAATCCGGCTTGCAAGTCTTGGCTATGACCTAGCAAGCTTGATGGTTGTTCTTACCAAACGCTTCCCACAAGATCGTTTTGCTACAACGCGACTAACGGATCCAAACGGCTTCAATGGCGTCGTGGACGGAACCTTCAGGTTATCAACAAACGGACGTGTACAGCGCTCACTTGCCGTGTATGAAGTGACCCCTAGCGGCCCTCGCGTTGTAAGCCCTGCCCCTCGTACTTTCTCGCAAACAGCGTTTAATTAGAGGCTGACCCAAATGCCGGCTTATGTTCTGTCAATGATGTCAATTCATGATCCGGCAACATTCAGAAAATATACCGATCACACCCCACCAACTGTCGCCAAATATGGCGGCAAGTTTTTGGCGCGTGGTAAGCCTGTCGAAACCCTTGAAGGCGAGCCTTATGAAGGCCGTCTGGTGATTTTGGAGTTTCCAGATATGGAAACCGCACGGGCATGGTGCGCTGATCCACTTTATCAAGAACTAAGCCAGCACCGTCGCGAAGCTTCCACCTTTTCAAATCTCTATATGATTGAGGGTGACGATAATACAGCAGCACCCGACGCCAAGGTTTAAGCTGCCCGCCTTCTAACGGACATCAGCAATATGCCAAGTGTCAAAATGGCAATACCGACCCAGCTGATCACCCCAATTTCTTCACCCAAAAACGCCAAACCAAACATCGCGCCGGTTGCAGGCACGATCGACATTGCAGTTGATGTTGCAACAGGTCCGATGTGACGCGCTGCCAAAGCAATCATGATCAGACCAATGAAGTTTGGCACGAAACCTTGGAAAAGAAACTGGAGCCAAAATGCACCGCTTTCCGTCTCACTTATTCCGCTTGGCAAAAAGAAATACCAAATCGGCACATAGAAAACCGCATTGATCACAGACGCGCAAAACACCACCTCTAGCGGCTTAATCGACCACGTTCTGCTCACCCGCAAATAAAGACAAAACATAAGAGCGGCAGCGATAAACATTACATCACCAGGCCATGTCTCGCGAAAATCGAAGTTCTCATCACCAACAGTCAAAGCAACGCCAGCCAAGATAACGAGCGAAGCAATCATTTGGCGGGCCGTCGGTTGCTCCGACAACCAAATCCACGCAATTATGAAGGTAAAAATGGGTAAAAGCCCATTCATGAAAATGCCGCCGTGGGAGGCTGGCGCATATTCAAAGCCCTGAAATATAAAGAACACGTAGATTGGTCCAAGCAGGAATGCGACAGTTGCAATCCGCCCCAATGTCATATTGCGCCATGGTTTGAAATATAAAACAACAGGCAGAGCAACAAGCCCTGAAACGCCATATCTTATAGCGGCCAAATCAAAAGCGGTAAGCGCGGTCAAAGCCCCTGCCCGACTGATCACCAGCCACGAGCTCCAAATAATCAAAACACAAAATGCAGAAAAAATGCCGAGGGGTTTATTGCCGTCAACAACCGATTGCTTAGCACTCAAGAGCGTCGCCCACCTTTATCACCGATCACACGTTGTGGCCCGCTTAGGCTGATTTGGCAAGGCGTGAAAAGCTAAACGGTTGCCTCTGATTGACGTTTCTCGCGATTTGAAGCGATCTCACCAATACGACCTTTCACGCGAACGCTATCACGCGTTGCCCGTTCACGCCCTTTAAGGCGCTTGGTTGGCAATTGATCTAGCGGCAACACATCCTTACCAAGCGGGTTCCATTGCTTATCACCTTTGGTGGTCACATCTTGTAAAATGTAGCTATCGCGCTTGGCATTGTGAACGCACATGGAAACAGGACCATCGCGGGTCATTGTCATGAAGACACAGGCATCACATCGTTCTTTGGAAAGCTGCTCAGCGTGCATGAAGTTATGAATATAAAACGTAATCATGTGGGGTTTACCGCCCACTTGCTTTAGCCCGCGCCGCAGCACCCAAGCTTTCTTCGCGCCATAAGCCACCATGGACCCAAGCAATGAGAGATTACCCATCACCATATGTTTGGCAAAACTGAGAAGCGAACGAATAGGTTGATGACGATCTAAAAACAACTTGGCAGCAAAAGGCATCAGCTTTGCGTAAAAAGCACGATCGCCCTTTGTGAAAGCGGAAGCGCGTTGAGCGCCTGCCACAAGAACTTTGCTATAGCGATTGCATTCAAGGTGACCGATTTGCGGAAAGTCAAAAGTCATTTCAACGCCCGTGCCTTGGCGAATGGCGTCCATCACAACTTCCTGTGTGATCGCACCACCCCGTTCTCGCTCAATCCCACGCCCTGTATCTGCAATCATTTGAAATGAGGATAGATGAATGTCATCTGCGTGCTCACAGAAGTAATCGACCAGTGCTGGAACTTCTGCCAAATTGCCTTGATATAGGGTCGTATTGAAAATGATCTGTAGCCCAAGGCCACGGGCGCGCTCGATGTATTCATCACGAATTTCATTAAGCGCCATCTCGCTATCAAAGCCTTTGCGCTCCTGTGTCAAATCCACATGAAACGCGACATCTTTAAGACCCGCATCCTTTAGCTCACTGAGCAGATCACGCGTTGCTTTTATTCCATTGGTAAAAAGCGCGGGCCTTAGTTTTTTGTCTGCAAGGTGACGGATAATTGCAACCAATTCATCGCGCTTGCGCAATGTCGGATCACCGCCTGTTACTTGAACATTTGTGTTCGGCCCGTAATGCTCTGCGATCAAATCAATCCGCCTGAACACTTCATCCAACGGCAGGTCATGAACGGCTTCGGAATAATCAGAAAGATAACAGGCTGTGCAATCAAGGTTGCAACGTTGAGTAATTTCCAACGCCACACAACCAATGGCAAAATGATTTCCCGCCACCTGAAACGGATTATCGAGTTGATGTTTATTGACCGCCTCACGCAAGGGCGCGCGCAAATCATCACCGGTGCTGGGGCGCTTTGCAACGTCCCAGTCTTTAATCTCGTCTACCGATAAGAAAGAAGCGCTATTTGAGGTGTTCGATATTGTCATCTCAATACCCCCACTCAGACGCCCCTACTTTGCATCGTTGAGCGTCCAATCATACTCAAACTTATCAATCTTAGATATGGATGCGAGTTTCGTCTTCAAATCACCCGCGGCATAACGCTTCATATGATTGATGATCGCCTTATGGCTTCCACCAAAATCACCCTCATACCAAAAATAGATTTTTGACGCTGTCGCCTTCCCACCAGAAAAACGAATGCCCCGCGCATTGTTGACGAAACGCGATGCAGCCGTGTTGAGCTGCTTGTCCAAAACATCACCTTTAAAGGCTGTTTTGCCAAGGTTTGGACAGCTAATTGCGGCACAATTAAAGGCGTAATGTAGTCGAGGGTCTTTCCAAAGCGGACGCACAATACCGCTTTCAATATCATTTAATGTCAGCGTTTTACCGTTGACGGTTGCAACTTTGTCATTGAAGGGGCCGAGGAAATCAAGAACACCCTTCTTCACATCGCGAATGGATTTAATCGGATAATTGCGCAACGCGACTGACACCGTACTGGCGTTATAAAGGTTCACCCAAAAGGCAAATTGCTCATTGCGATTTAGCCCTGTTACATCTGTTGATTGTAGAGATTTTAGATAATTACCAAGGGCTGCTTTATCGCCACCACTAACACGACCATAAGCAACGCGGTTCACACCGTTGCCATCAGTCTTGATGTATTTCTTCAAAAAGCCATCCCAAGCACTGTGATCGACTTTAACTGTGGAACCTGCGCTGTTCTTTTTCCAAGGCCCACTAATCAACTTTGCCTTTGGCACAGCAAAGCGCTCCAAGGCACTTTGTGCATGGCTGGCGCCTACCAGTGAGAAAGATAAAACCAAGGCAGACAAACCGGCGACGAAATTCTTATTGCGCATGAAGCACTCCTGAAGGAAGGGAATTTGAAGTAAGCCTCCCACATTGCACATCAACATGCAGCAAACGTTTCTTAAACTTGGCTCACGAGTGAGTGAGCGCTTGTTCTAGATCCGCGATGATGTCCTCAACATCCTCAATGCCGATAGACAAACGAATAACGTCACTACCCGCACCAGCCGTTACTCGTTGTTCTTCCGTCAATTGTTTATGGGTTGTGGAGGCTGGGTGGATGATCAAGCTTTTCGTGTCACCAATATTGGCTAAATGCGAGAACAAATCCACGTTGGAAACGAGGCTAACGCCTGCATCATAGCCATCTTTAAGACCAAAGGTGAAGACAGCACCCGCCCCTTTCGGCAGATAGCGAGCGGCCAGTTCATGGTTGTCGCTACTTTCAAGGCCCGCATAACGCACCCATGCAACCTTATCGTGACCTTCCAAGTAAGCGGCTACTTGCAAAGCATTTTCGCAATGGCGCTGCATACGAAGAGGCAAGGTTTCGCACCCTGTTAAAATTTGAAACGCGTTAAACGGGGAAATTGCAGCACCAAGGTCACGCAGCCCCAACACACGACACGCAATAGCAAAACCAAAATTGCCAAAGGTCTCGTGAATAACAAGGCCGTCATATTCTGGGCGCGGTTCGCTCAGCATTGGGTATTTGCCAGACCCGATCCAATCAAAATTACCACCATCAACAATCATCCCACCCATGGAATTACCATGACCACCGATGAACTTTGTCAGTGAATGAACAACGATATTTGCACCGTGTTCAATCGGGCGACAGAGATAGGGCGAAGCCATTGTGTTATCAACAATCAACGGGATGCCCGCCTTTTGCGCAATAGTCGCAATCGCCTCAATATCCATGACAATGCCGCCAGGGTTGGCCAAACTCTCAATAAAGATTGCTTTGGTTTTATCCGTGATTGCGGCTTCAAAGCTTGCTGGATTTTCAGCGTCAGCCCACACCACATTCCAACCAAAGCTCTTAAATGCATGGTTGAATTGGTTGATCGACCCACCGTAAAGTTTATTAGCAGCGATAAATTCATCGCCTGATTCCATAAGTGTGTGGAACACGCCCAATTGCGCGGCATGACCAGAGGCGACAGCCAAGCCCGCAGTGCCGCCTTCAAGGGTCGCAATGCGTTCTTCTAAAGCAGCTGTGGTTGGGTTGGTAATGCGGGTGTAGATATTGCCGAATGCTTGCAAGCCAAAAAGCGAGGCTGCTTGATCCACATCATCGAAAACAAAACTGGTCGTTTGATAAATCGGCATCGCCCGTGCGCCTGTCGCTGCATCTGGCGCGGTTCCTGCGTGGATCGCTTTTGTCGAAAACCCTGGTTTCTTTTGAGACATTATCTTTCAGCCATTTTAAATATGTACATTGATTTGGAAGGGTCGTTACCGCGAATTAAGCCCAAAACGTTGATAGCCATCTTGCAGCTTTGGCTTCTTGGAGGTGATGACGTTTGAAGCAACACCCACCCAACCAATTTCACCGCATAACCGCCCGTATTCAATTTTGGGACAGCGGTCCATCACAACCTTTATGCCGTGGCTTTCTGCAAGCTTGGCCGCTTCTTCATTATAGACTGTAAGTTGCGTCCAAATGACTTTTGGCAAGGGATCAAGCTTCAAGCATTCTTCAACGACACCCGGCACAGCAGCTGAGCTTCGAAAGACATCAACCATATCAATAGGCCGATCGATGTCAGCAAGCGAGGCATAAGTCATCGCGCCGCAAATTTCTTTGCCAGCATGACCCGGGTTAACCGGAACCACATCATACCCTTTGGACAAAAGGTACTTCACTAGAAAATAAGAAGGACGAATGGTTTTTGGACTGGCGCCAACCACCGCAATGGTTTTCACACCGGTGAGAATTTCGCGAATATACGCATCAGAATACTGTCTATGTTCCATAATTTATTTCTTATCGCATTCAGCCTGCCAAGTCACCCATGCGAGATCTTTTCATAGCGCACCAACATAGGAATTTTTCCTTTAGCATCATCATGGTAGCGCCCTTAACTTTGAGCAATTAGTTGAAACACTATCAACTCCAAGTAACAACCCATTAACCATGTTTATAGTACAAACCGCCAAATACCCTACAATACTAATCTGCAGTACTAACTCAAATTACTAAAATACTAACATGAAATACTAAGAGGTCGATCGTGCGCGGACTTTCCTTACTCCTTACTTTCTCAACGTTAATTGTTGCTCCAAGCCATGCCACTGAGGCAAGTGCGCTGCTGCCAGAGATTGAGAGTCTCAAAGCACAAATTTCAACGCTGCATAGCAACATTGAAGCGCAACAAACCAACTCCAATCACATTTGGACAATGGTTTGTGCAGCTCTTGTTCTCTTCATGCAGGTCGGTTTTTTGTTTCTTGAAGCTGGTGCCGTTCGTTCAAAGAACTCGATCAATGTTGCGCAGAAAAATATCGCGGACTTCTTCATTTCAGTCTCTGTGTTTTATTTAATCGGCTTCGCCGTCATGTTTGGCCCAAGTATTCTAGGTTGGGTCGGCAGCCCCTCAACGCTCAGCGCTTTCAATGTGATTGACGACTGGTCTTTCACCTTCTTTGTTTTCCAAGCCGTTTTTGTTGGCACAGCAGCGACCTTGATGTCTGGCGCTATTGCCGAACGCATGAATTTAGTTGGATATATGGTGATGTCAGCGGTAATAGCCGCTCTCATCTATCCAGTCTTCGGCCACTGGGCATGGGGCAACCTTCTTGATGGCGACAATGCAGCTTGGCTTGCAGATAAAGGGTTCATCGACTTTGCAGGGTCCACCGTTGTGCACTCAGTTGGTGCATGGGTAGCTCTTGCTGGTATCATTATTCTCGGGCCACGCATTGGCCGCTTTGGAGAAGATGGCAAAGCTAAAACAATTCAAGGCCACTCCGCCGTATTGACCACGGCAGGTGCTGTTATTTTGCTAATTGGTTGGATGGGTTTCAACGGCGGCTCAACAACCACAGGCAATTCAGATTTTGCCAAAATTATCGCAAACACCATCCTAGCCGCAGCCTTTGCTGGCATCATTGCAATGATGATTGGGCGGTTCCACGATGGTCTTTATGCCCCTAACCGTTCGGTCAACGGCATGTTGGCAGGGCTTGTTGGCATTACGGCGGGCTGTGCAGCCGTTGATCCTTATGGCGCGATTGCTATTGGTTCAATTTGTGGCGTCATCATTTATTACGCTGAAGAATTCATTCTACACAAATGTAAGTTGGATGATGTTGTGGGTGCGGTTGCAGTCCATGGTGTATGTGGTGCGGTAGGTACTTTGCTGGTTGCCTTCTTTGCCTTGCCAGAACACCTCGCCGCGGGATCTGTGTTTGCTCAATTCCAAGTTCAGGCTTTAGGTGTAGGCGCGGCATTTGCTTGGGCCTTCCCACTCTCCCTCATAACCTTCAAAATCGTCGATATGTTCTTTGGTCTGCGCGTCAGCGAAGAAGACGAACGCAAAGGCCTTAATATTGCGGAACATGGTGCAACACTTGGCACAGGCGAGTTACAAGAGCGTCTCCAGCGCATCACAACTATTGAACGTGATTTGACCATTCGTCTTGATGATACTTCAGGCGATGAAACCGCTGAAATTGCTGCCATCGTCAATCCGTTTCTCGATGACGTTCACGATTTGATGCGCCAACTCAAAGCGCAATCGGTTCAGGTGGCAAATTCGGCGTCTACATTGACAGATTTATCAAAGACATCGGTTGATGGCGCGAATGAAGCCTCTGC
Source organism: Hyphomicrobiales bacterium (assembly GCA_039973685.1). Lineage (NCBI taxonomy): Bacteria > Pseudomonadati > Pseudomonadota > Alphaproteobacteria > Hyphomicrobiales > Hyphomicrobiales bacterium. The sequence continues at coordinate 83,199 of JBDWKL010000019.1, read as the reverse complement.
TGGCTCTGCTGCAATGTCGCAATCTGCGAGCGATTTATCCAATAACACACAGCACCTTGATGGCGTCGCCCGTGAAATTTCATCAGAAACCTTGGAAGCAATGGACGCCACAGAGATTATGGCGCAAGAAATCCACGTGGTTTCCGACGCCATATCAGAATTGGCGCAATCTGTTGCTTCCGTTGGGAATGACGCCACGGTCGCCAACGATTTTGCGACCAAAACCGCAGCTGCAGCAAGCACCGCCCATGAGGCTGTGAACGAATTGGCTGGGGCTTCCAAGGATATTTCAACAATTGTTGACATGATTTCCGACGTCGCCGCTCAAACAAACTTATTGGCTCTCAATGCAACGATTGAAGCATCTAGGGCTGGTGATGCAGGGCGTGGTTTTGCAGTCGTCGCGAGCGAAGTGAAGACGCTTTCTGAGCAAACGACCAAAGCAACCGAAGAAATCCGCGCGCGTGTAAAACAAATCCAAACAGACAGTGCCAATGCAACCGGCATCATGGGTGAATTGCATGACGTCGCGACTAAAATGGGTACTGCTATGAATAATATTCATGCCGCGACCCAACAACAAACCACCATTGCTGAAGGCATTTCCAACAACTCACAAACAGCTGCACACAATGTCGATATGATCTCTGAAAGGATCAATACCGTGACCAACAAAGTTGGTGATGTGAGTAAGGAAATTTCTTCAATCTCCGACAGCGCAACCCTTACGGGGACACACGCAAGTTCACTTTCTCAAGTGGTTGAATTAACCCGTGAGCGCGCAAAGAGCATGAATGAAAACGCTCAATCTCTGGCCGAAGTCTCTTCATCCCTCAACGCCTCAGCTAAGAAATATAAAATCTGATTTTAGCGGGCTGTTAGAGTGCGCTAAAACTTGTAGCGCACACTACCAATAAAGTTGTGAGATGATGGACTGACCCCATCAAGTGATGTGCCAAACGGTGGCGAGAAAAGCCCCGTTCCCGTGCTGGCAAAACCGCGAAAGCGATAGCCAACACCTAGATTAACTCGTGATGAAATATCGAAGTTTACACCCGCTCCAAGCTGATAGGCAAACACGGCACCATCAACATCAATATCTTGGAATGACCCGATATTATCAAAGAGGTCAGCATCAATCACCCCAAGACCAACACCGCCGCCAAAGTAAGGTGAAATTTTACCAGACCCTAGAAAATCAAGGTCAAACCAGACATTGCCGAAAACTGTTGTTGTTTGAAAAGTAGCGTCTTCATCAAACGGTTGCCCAGCCAAAGCGCCACTTGCAGTAAAATCACTGAAGCCATTGCGCTGATATGACAACTCCACCTCAGTGCGTACATTGTCAAAGATTTCAAATCCAAGCGCCACACCACCCAAGAAACCTGTATTCTGCGACACGCTTAAGACTGACGGACCGATGACGCTTGCAACATCAGATTGCAGGCTAATGTCATTGTTACGTGGCGTGCTTAAACCGGCGAATAATTCAACATACGCCCCAAAAAGGCTATCTTTGGCAGATGCCATTTGGGAATTGGGAACCACGAGCAATGTGGCAAGTGCAGCTGAAGCGCATGATCTTTTCTTTTTGAGTTGCATCTTGGTGTCCACTTTCTACCTTTACGGGTATTAAAGCGGAAGCAAACAAAGATAACGTTATCTAAATTAAATTAGTAAAATTTTTTAAATGGCAGGGTTAACTATTGTTTAAGGTATGAACAGGAAATGGCAAAATTGAAATCACATCGCCAAGTCTGCAACCACTGCATCAAGCACAAACCAACCCTCGCGGCTTACGCGCACGATGTCATCGCTTAGGCGCTCTAACATGCCGTCACCGATAAGTGAGGCGATCTGCTTTTCATCAATATGACGTCCGGCATAACTTTCAAACCGCGACAAGCTGATGCCTTCTTTAAGGCGAAGCCCCATGAGCAACATTTCATCACCGGATGCTTCTTCGCTTAAGACTTCAACATTCCAAATGCCGTTGCCCTTCTCACCCACATTCGCCATCCATGTTTCTGGATAGGCTTCCGTCGCCATGCCTGTCCGCTCGCCATCAATGAAAAGCCGCGAATGTGCGCCCGGTCCAATGCCCGCGTAATCGCCATAACGCCAATAGGTGAGATTGTGCCGGCTTTGATAACCGTCTTTGGCATGGTTTGAAATTTCATAAGCAGGCAAACCACGGGCGGTGCAAATGTCCTGTGTCACGTCATAAAGAGCACGGGCATGATCATGGTCTGGCGGGGTTAGTTTTCCTGCATCAAACAGCTTTTGAAACGGGGTGTCTGGTTCGATGGTTAGCTGATAAAGCGAGAGGTGATCGGCAGCATAATCAATCGCAAGATTAAGTTCATCCTCCCAGTCTTCTAGCGTCTGGTTGGGGCGGGCATAGATCAAATCAAATGAGATGCGCGGGAATGTGGCGCGGGCAATTTCAACCGCTTGAATGGCTTCATCCACATTATGGATACGACCTAAGAATTTAAGATCGGCATCCTTTAGGCTTTGTACGCCAATCGAAAGACGGTTCACGCCAGAGGCTCGATAGGCTTCAAAGCGTTCGGCCTCCACTGAGGAGGGGTTCGCCTCCATCGAAATTTCAGCGTCATTCGTCATCGGCCAAGTGTTGCGCACTTCCGTGAGGATCGCGTCTAACGTATCGGGGTTCATCAGCGACGGCGTACCGCCCCCGAAGAAAACGCTGGTGACAAGTTTGTCTTTAGTGAGCGAGGCAAAATAAGCAATCTCACGCTTATAGGCCTCAACATAATCAGCCTGCGTCACCCCGCCATGGCGCACGTGAGAATTGAAATCGCAATAAGGACATTTCGCTTCACAAAACGGCCAATGGATATAAATGCCGAAGCCGGGGTCTGTGTTGATCATGCCTTGTCCAACAAACAGCTTTCTGCAAACATTTTAAACGCCCGTGCGCGGTGCGACAAAGGGGCTTTGTCGCCGCCGAGATCTGCAGGTGTCCAGCCGTGTTTTTCGTCGGCTGTCATTTCACCAAAAGTGCGCGCGCGATCATCGGGTTGAAACATTGGGTCATAGCCAAAACCATGTTCGCCGCGCGGTGGCCAGACGACTTTTCCGTGCACTTCACCGCGAAACATCTCATAGTGACCATCAGGCCATGCGAGACAGAGGCAAGCCACAAAATAGCTCGCCTTGTCTTCGCTACCAGATGTTTCCAGCTTTTCCTGCACATTGCGCATGGCGCGGCCAAAATCTTTGTCCTCGCCTGCCCAACGCGCTGAATAAATGCCTGGATCATCGTTGAGTGCTGCCACGCAAAACCCAGAATCATCAGCCAACGCTGGCAAGCCTGTAGCAGTCGCTGCAGCCTCCGCCTTCAAAAGCGCATTGGCCTCAAACGTTGTGCCGGTTTCTTCTGGCTCGGGTAGATTGAGGTCAGAAGCTGATTTTGCCACAAGACCAAAGGGCGCGATCAACTCGTTGATCTCGCGCACTTTGCCTGCATTGTGACTGGCGACGACAAGCGTGTCGCCGCTGAGTTTGCGTGCCATGGGTTTAGCCAATCGCTGCTTTTTGCAATGCAGTCAATTCCGCAACGCCTTTTTTGGCAAGCGTCATCATTGCTGCAAATTCATCTTCAGAAAACGGGTCTTTTTCAGCCGTGCCCTGAATTTCGATAATGCCGCCTTTGCCACTCAAGACAAAGTTTGCGTCTGTATCTGCTTCGCTATCTTCTGGGTAATCAAGATCGAGCACAGGCTCACCTTGATAGATACCGCATGAAATAGCTGCCACGTGGTCTTTCAACACGGTGCCTTGCAAGAGCGAACGATCGCGCATCCATTCAATACAATCATGAAGCGCTACCCATGCGCCTGTAATAGAAGCTGTGCGTGTGCCGCCGTCTGCTTGAATAACATCGCAATCAAGTGAGATTTGTTTCTCGCCAAGAGCTTTCATATCAACCACCGCACGAAGCGAGCGACCGATGAGGCGTTGAATTTCTTGCGTGCGACCAGATGCTTTGCCAGCCGTTACTTCGCGGCGCATGCGGTCAGATGTTGAACGCGGCAACATGCCATATTCAGCTGTCACCCAGCCTTTACCACCACCACGCAACCAAGGTGGCACACGTTCTTCTAAACTGGCCGTACAAAGCACATGCGTATCGCCAAACTTAATCAAGCAAGAGCCTTCAGCATGTTTTGAATAATTACGTTCAATGGTAACAGCGCGCATTTCATCAAGCGCTCGGTTGGATGGTCGCATTGTGAGTTCCTTTTCTACGTTACGATCTACTTAACGGCGTCCTGTTGGGCTGTCGAGGGGGTATTGACGAGTTTGCTCATTGGCCTTGCCACAAAAATGCGTTAGAAACCCTTTATAATCAGGTTACTGCATAGTCTTTCGCTAAGGTTCATTTATGGAAATGACTGACAAACACATTATCCCGCGCAACATTACCTTTGGGATATCAAAAAACCCAACGCGACATTGGTTGGGTGGGGATATGATGGCGACTGCGTTGATTGATTGCATGTCCATTCTGCTGCCTGAAGGCGAGCGCTTTTTCATCCGCTCTTTAAAGCATTATTTGCCGCTCATTAAGGATGAAGAACTGCGCCAAGAAATTAAGGGATATTCCGTTCAAGAAGCTTTTCACACGCGCGAACATCTCGACTACAATAAAGCTATGGCCGACATGGGCTATGACGTTGATGAGATGGAAGCGCCCGTTAAGCGGTTTTTGAACAAAGACCAACCAGCTGCGATCAATTTGGCTGCGACCTGCGCCATCGAACATTTGACGATGAGCTATTCCATCGCAGTTCTAAGAAATATGGACATGTTTGAAAACGCCGCCGCGCCCTATCGCCGCCTGTGGGTTTGGCATTCAGTTGAAGAGCTTGAGCACAGCGCCGTGTCCCTTAATGTTTATCATGAGGTAACCTCCAAATGGCCCGCATGGAAACGGTATTTCCTTCGGGTGGGCGCGCTCAATGTAATCATCTATCACATCACACAAATCATCTTCAAAAACATGGCAATCTATGCCAAGCACGATGGCCAGAAAACGGGTTTTTTCTTCAAATTCAAAATACTATGGACGATGTATGGAAAACCAGGCTTTATCCGTAAAGCGCTTCACACCATTGCTCGTTATTACCTCCCGTTCTATCGTCCCAACCCCAACCACTATAAAAAAGAACTGCAAAAGGGCCGCGAATGGATTGGGCGTGAAATTCCTGAACTTGCACACGATTCCGTGCCACACAGCACGTAATCTCACTTTGCTAAACAACCCCGTATCCTAATTTGAAAAGCTAATGGCCAATCGTCTATTTTCCAGCATTCTAAAAGCCGCCAGCCAAGGGGCATTTCCCAAAACGCGCAAGCGTATATGGAAATTTATCTATACGCTCATGGCGTGGTTTTGGCGTGATCCAAATTGGCGGTTTATGAATTATGGTTATGTCCCTGATGAAGAAAAGCCCTTCCCCTTAGATGAACGCGACGAAGCCGATCGCGCCTTTATCGGGCTTTATTATCAAGCCGTCGAAGGATTAGACCTTTCTGGAAAATCTGTTTTAGAAGTTGGCTGCGGTCGTGGTGGGGGTTCGTCTTATATCGCGCGTTATTATGATTGCACGCAGGTCGTTGGTGGCGATTTTTCATCGTCCACTGTTTCAGTCGCAAAGAAACTGAACAAAGGCATTACCACCCTTTCTTTCGAAACGGCAGACGCTGAAAATCTGCCCTTTACCGATAATTCTTTTGATGTGGTGGTCAATATTGAATCGTCCCATTGCTATTCCGATGTGCCAAGCTTCATCGATGAAGTCGCGCGCGTCTTAAAACCTGAGGGAATATTCAGCTGGGCCGATTTGAGAGGCCGTACTATGACGGACAAACTCGAAGCCGATATCAAACACGATGGCCTATCACTAGTTCACAAGAAAGACCTGACCCCCGGCGTCATTCGTGCTTTGCGCTCAATGTCTGATAAAAAGCAAGAACAGATAAAAAAGACACCCTTTTTCAGGCGGTTCATGTCTGAGTTTGCAGCCACAGAAGGGACAACCCTTTTCAAGGGCTTTCAAAGTGGCAGCGTCATTTACGAAGCAAGACGATATAAGAAAACATAAAGGTTCAACAGCCCACCTCACAAAGCCGTGTTTTGGCGTGAGCAAGTTTGACGTGGATCTCTTCATAATTTTGCTAACCTTCCAGCACGGTGGCGTATTAGGTCATTCGTTCTTTCATCCTCTTACAGGAGCATTCTTATGACTGATTTCTCACGACGCACCATGCTGGCATCTGCCGCTGGCGTTGCATCCCTTGGACTAACCGGAAACCTCGCATTCCTTCCTGCCGCACATGCTGCGGATGTTCGCAAAAAAGGCTTTTACTCATATAAGGTCGGCGATATTGAAGTGATTTCAATTTACGATGGCTTTTGGAACAAAGCCCATGCAGAAGGCTTCGTCATCGGCAGCTCCATTGAAGAAGTAACAAAGACGCTTCAAAGCAATGGCCAATCTGGCGAGCATATTCCAATCGAATTTGCTTATACCGTTTTGAAAACTGGCAATGAAGTTATCATGGTCGATGCTGGCATTGGCAAAGGTGCGATCCCAACTGCTGGTGCTGGTGCTGATGGTCTTGCAGCTGCAGGCATTAAACCAGAAGATGTAACGAAAATTATCGTTACCCACATGCACCCAGACCATATCTTCGGCCTTTATAAAACAGGCACGAATGAGCTGATCTACAAAAATGCAGAGATCATTATTGGTGAGACTGAATTTAAATTCTGGACAGACCCTGCCGTCATCGCAAAATTGCCTGAGCGCCGCAAAGGTCTTGCTGGACGTATCCAAGCAACTTTGGCTAAATGGGACAATGTCTCTCAAGTCAAATCAGACCAAGAGGTTGCCCCTGGTATTCGCAGCGTTGACACACCAGGTCACACACCAGGCCACATTGGCTTCCACCTCAGTTCAGGCAGCGAACAATTGCTCCTACTTGGTGACTTGATCATCGTGCCTGCGTTGTTCCTTGAGAATCTTGATTGGCAGCTTGCGTTCGATTCTGACAAAGATATCGCAACGGCTACACGTAAGAGCGTTGTTGCTCGAGCAGTGGCTGACAACCTGCCAATTGCAGGACACCACTTTGGTTTCCCAAATAGCGGTAAAATTGAAAAAGACGGCAACGGCTACGTTTTCAAGCCAGTCTCCGCTTAATCAATCGCTTACAAAATCAAACCCTTCCCGCAAAATATTGTGGGAGGGGTTCTTTCATAAATTATCGCTTGAGCTTAATGCTTAGTCATTGAATAATCGGGTTCTAATAAGAATCCCATTAGGACTAATTTTTGGCGACCAATAACACCCCAAGTTTGCAAGATGTAGACGAACGCTCACGCGAGATTTTCCGTCACATCGTTGATACCTATCTTGCTTCTGGCGAGCCGGTTGGATCGCGCAATATATCAAAGGCTCTGCCCTCAGGCCTATCAGCCGCGTCCGTGCGCAATGTCATGGCGGACTTGGAAGGCCTTGGCCTCATCTATTCCCCACATACAAGTGCTGGACGCATGCCGACCGAGACGGGTTTACGGTTCTTCATCGATTCCTTAATGGAAGTCGGCCCACTCAACATCGAAGAACGCAACCAGATTGAGCAACAATTACCAAGCCAAGCCGATTCTCAGTCTTTAGATGATGTGCTCGCTAAAACTGGTTCGATCTTATCAGGCCTTACCGGCAGTGCTGGTTTAGTTTTGGCAAAGAAACAAAACTCTCCCCTCAAGCATGTTGAATTTGTCCGACTTGATGAGACGCAAGCATTGGTGGTTTTGGTCAATGAAGATGGTCAGGTCGAAAATCGCGTCTTGCCCCTGCCGGCCGGCACAACAGCATCCGCATTAAGTGAAGCCACAAATTATCTCAACGCCCGCATTCGAGGTAACACGCTTGACCAAGCAAGGCTGAACATCGAAAAACTCTATACATCCGCCAAAGAAGAATTGGATGATTTGACACAACGCGTCGTCGAAGCAGGCATCGCCTCTTGGGTGGACACTGGCGACAACGTTCCGCCAACGATGATCGTGCGCGGTCAATCCAATTTGCTGGATGATATGAGCGCACAAAATGATCTAGAACGCATCCGCCGACTGTTCGATGATTTGGAAGCGAAAAAAGATGTCATGCAGCTTTTGCAATTGGCTGAAGAAGGAGACGGCGTTCGCATTTTCATTGGCTCCGAAAACTCCCTGTTCTCGCTTTCCGGCTCATCATTGGTGATCTCACCTTACAAAGATCAAGACAATCGCGTGGTGGGTGCACTTGGTATTATCGGACCAACACGTCTTAACTATGCACGTATTATTCCGACAGTTGATTTTACAGCGCAATTAATCAGTCGCATGCTGCGCTAGTACTTTGAAAAGACTGTGTTAAAGTAACTAATATAGAACTTTTTACTGATAATAACATCTTCACATCGCAGATGATTTAACATCAAATGCAGTCACATTTAGTTGTAATTTAGAAAAAACAACCCATATGTAGTACATACAAGTCGTTGTTTTAAGAGGGGAATAGATGTCGAAATTTGAAACTCAGATCGCAAATGCACAACAAGAGTACGCCAACGCTCAAGTAAAAATGAATGAGCTGACCGCAAAAATAGACGTTGCTAAGTCTAAACTTGATGCAGGACAAGATATTTCAATAGACATCGAAAACGCCTCTTTAGATGATGTTCATGCCCATACACAGGCAATGGACGCAAACATCGCGGACCTTATTTTAGGTCTTGATGATGTAACGGCTGGTTTCTCTAAAGATTTCGATTCAATGCGCAGCAAAACTGGATGGGAGAGCTTCGTTGGTTTCTTCTCCAAAGATCGCTCTGAGAGCCTGCGCCAAGAACGCATGCGCACGGCAAGCATTGATGACAAGTTGCAAGACCTGATCACGAAATCTGATGTCATTACAAATCTTTTGCAAACTCAGCTCAACACACTGAATGAGCACCGCACCCGCGTCGAAAGTAATTTGACCGAGACACTCGCAGGGCGCGAAGAAGCGGTTGGTGCTTTAGAAGGTATCAAAACCAAACTATTGGCGATGGATCCTAAGATCATTCAGCTTGAAAACAAAATTTCAGTTGAGACGGATGCGGCAACCCGCACGAAGCTTGAAAGTGAGCTTGCTGAACTCAACAAAAACTACAATGAACTTGCCCAAGAAGAGCAAGTGAAAGTTGCTGAAAGCCAAACCCTCGAACGTTATATCGAGAAGGGCAAAACATGGGTAGACAGCTTGCAAAACCAAGCAGCGACCCAGATGGTACTGATCAACAAACTACAAACAGACACCAAGCAACGTGTGGTTTTATATGATGCGCTCACCAAATCTTTGAAGACGGCGCAGCAACAAGATGTTGCCCATAAAATCAACGAGATTGGTGTTGCAACAGACCAAGAAGCGCAAACAGCTATGGCAGCAATTGGTTCAGCAACCAACACGCGCATGGCTGAGATGATGGAAAGCCACGAAGACCACATGGTTTTCGCCCGCAAAGTTTTGGAAGAAAAAGCCAAATCAGACGAGCGTTTTGCCCGCCGCTTTGAGAAAATCATCGAGAAGCATGACAAGAACGCCTACGGCGCTTAGGCTTATTAATTATGGCAGTGGATTACACACTGGATCACGGAGCGATTGAAGACGCTCACGCGACCAGAAGGTATTTTAATAAGTTCGAGAAAATCATCGGCCACTTAAGTGAAGTGGCCGCCATGACCACCGATGATAAAGAGGTGCTCGAAAAAGAAATTCCGATCATACAAGATTATCTGGATGCGTTGGCCAATACGTTCACCGCGCTCTCCTACAAATATCTTTTTGCAGGGCGCGTATCTTCGTTGCTGCCAGAACTTTTGGATATTGACCGCCAAGAGAGCGGTTTTCCGATCTATCAAGAACTTCTGCAAATGGCGAGTGATGCCATGCAGATGGAAAAACACTTGAAGAGCCTGCCAAGTTTGCAAAAACTCAAACAGGACATGGTGCGCCATATTCTGAATGAACATTCAACGCCAAATGAATTTCAATTTGCCGCTTCGCAGCGTCTTTATTACGGAAAATTGGCCGAGAAAAACCTGTTTTGGGCGCAAAACGATCCTCAAGCCGCATGGCAGGGCAACCTAGGTCCAAGTCGCCGCAAATATCTGGTGCATTGGGCGCAATATGACAGCCAGCTCAATATTCCGGTGATCTATCTGATGGACCTAGAAGACAGTGGTTCCAGCGCGATTGTAAAAGACGAGCGCAGATGGCCACGCGTTCAAGCGCAGCTTATGGCGCAATCATCTGCTTCCTTAAAGCTCGTCACAATTGCACGCGGCTTTGACGAAGATTTTGATGATCTGCATCCAAAGCGCCTACGCCGTTTCTTTGTGGGTCCAATGTATAGCCACGCGTTCACTGAACAATCAGGACCGCTGCGTGATGTGCTTGCAGATGCAAGTGGGCAAGAAGGGTTTGATTGGTCTTTAGCATGGACGGTTGAAACGCTGTTGTCTGAACGGACAGAAACGAAATCAACTGGCTTCTTTTCATCCGCAGAGCGCCAAATTTATCAGCTTGATCCACTCGCCAATGTCGGCAAGGCAGACGAAGGAGCAACCCATCAACAACGCTCTCTCATTTTGCCACAACGCGCTTATCAAGTTTTGGAAGAACGTAATCCACCAGGGTTTTCAAATGTACGTAAATACGTCGTTGGCAACCGAGGCCGAATTTTAAGTCACAAGTGAGTCTTATAAAATGAGCTTATCTACCGATTTGATGGAATTAAAAGAAGAAGAAATCCGCGAGAAATATGCGCTCTCAGAGGCGATGCTCGCAGGCTTTGATCACACACCCCGCATTGCCAAAGCGCGCGCGACGGAAGCGCCTGCTGAACGCTCGCCGGGCATTGGCACCCGCCGCCGTTTCCGCTCAACAACGCCAGGGTTAGTCACCAAATCAACAGCGCGCCCTGAAGGGGTGCAGCTTGGTGCGCGTATTGAAGCATCTGATGACGGCGACGCGCTGATGTCGACGATCCAAGCGAGCGCCTTGCGCGCCCTTCGCCGTGCGCTCAGCGTTGCGCAAGTCACCAGCGACCAGTTTGCTGAGCAGACGGGTCTTAGCAAACTCATGCGTGACAATCTGGCTGGCACTTTAAACCCTGCCAAAAAGACAGAATTTGAAGACCTACTTGCAGCCTCTGCACTGATCTCCCTGCATGTCTTTGCCAATATGACAGATTTTCTGCTGACAGCAGCAAGCGCTGAAAGTGGCGAGAGTGACGCGCAAAGTGATGAGGTTGAGGAGATTGTTACAGACAATCCACAGATCGCCCTTCATGGCACCTTATGGGAACTTGAACAGACACTCGCACTCCTTGCTAAAAGCGATGTCGATCTGATTTCAATAATTACGTCCCACTGCGAAAAGCTGATGGAAAAGGTTGCACTGCGGGCAGAAAACAATGCCCATGTCGCAAGTTTCACCGCTGCAAGTTACCGTGTTGAAGAAGACGATTTCGAGATCAACGGCTTCACGCCAACAGCACGCGGACGCTCGTCTTCCATTACGATGAGCTTTAAAAAGCCGAACGAAGTGGTGGGCAATCACATCGCGAAATACCAAGCGATGAAGCTTTCTAAAATGCTGATGGCCTATGACTTTGAGCGCAAGCTCAACCCCTTTGCCGAGCTTGGCGGTTTCATCTTCACCTTTATGGGTGACGGCAAACCGGGCACGGGCAAGACCACGCTTATTCAAATGATGGCGGGCATGGTGCATGACTATTGCCAAAACGCAGGCTACCCTTTTCGCTATCAAAACCTCTCCACTGAGAGCATCGACAGCTACCAAGGCAAGTCCGCGCAAAACGCCAAAGCCTTCATCAAAAACGTTCTCGACCCGAATGTTATTGGCTTTGGCACGATTGATGATATTGACCAGCTCGCAGGCAAACGTGGCGACCGCCAATCTTCTGCCGGCCAGCTCGAAATCACTGCCGTGTTGATGGAAAGCTTCGCAGGCGCCAACACTGTTGTGCGTGGCAATTGTACGTTTGGCATGTTCTCCAACTACCCCGAAAACGTGGATGACGCCCTTCGCCAACGTGCGGGTGCTCGCTTCCTCGTTGATGGCCCGCAAACCCGCGATGATTACATCGACATTTTGCATCTACTCATGGGCAAGAACCACGATATTCCATTGGGCGATCATGGTTTGTTTGAAGCGCAGCAAATTAAGAAAGCCGTTGCGGCATCCTACGAAAGCCACGCCCGCCCACATGAAGAAGGTTTGTTGAATGTCTTTGACCGCGTGAACAGCGAGATTGGCGAACTTGATACGATCGCGAAATTGGGCAGCTATCTTAAAGGCATTCAAGAAGCAGACGAACGCTTCACGGGCCGTGCGATTAAGAACATTACAGATGCGATTAAAGTGCGTGCAATGGACTTTGAGCTGCCAGATGAATGGATGGAAGATACCGAGATTTTCCTCACCAAAGACTATGACACTAAGAAGTCGATGATTGCAGAACTTGCTCAACCAATCACCGTTGACATGGTGATCCAAGAGATCAACCGTTATGCTGATAGTGAGTTCCGTTACGCGGATAAATCAGACGAAGTGGCCATTGAAAATGCCGTGCGAGAAATGCAGCGCATGGAAGAAGCCAAACGTCGTTATGTGGAGCTTGACCGCTCATGATGCGACTAGTCAAACGTGGATTGATGTTTGGAAACCTTTATGAGGTTTCTTCTCGTGCGCTTGTCGGGCGTTACAATCGTGCGCTTGAACAACTGACAGGCAAGACCACTGAACTGACAGAATTTCACATTGATATTTCTGGTTTCTCACCAGAGGTTGGCGACGAACTTGGCGACCTCAATTACCTCAATCCAGATGGCTTAAACCGACAGTTCATTCTGCTTTCCATTGAGCAGCGAAGCGCGCCTTTGCTGAACGCTCATTTTTCCATGTCGCGATCCATTTTACGGCGTTATATCGACCAAAACGAACAGCAACTTTTCGCGCTTACGGCCCGTGATGCGGTAGTGGGTGAACTTTTAAATTCTGTCTATTCACTGGATACACCGCGCGCACTTTTGAACATTCGTACTCTCGAAGTTGAAGCCGATACAGTTGAAAGCCATGTTGCTGCCAGCGAGGAGCTGACCGAACGTATTTTCCGTTTCATGGAAGAAGAGGATGCGTGGTGGGATGATGTTTTGATTGCTGAGATGATCGAACTTTCAAAGCGCACCGGCGACATCATCAAAAACCCTTTAACGCTAGAACCGCAAGGCTACATGCAGGACAATTTCTACACCTCTCATTTTGGTGGGATGTATGTGTTTAAAGGGATGGATGACCCCGCCTGTATTGCCGTGAACGAAATGAGCGAGGAGGACAAAGCAGAATTGCCTGTCGAATATCCTTGCAGTCTTAAAGACCGATATGACATTGCCGCTTTCTTGGACGTCAATGATCTGGTTGAGCCGATTGGCAATGGACGCGGCGTTCACGCGCCATCGGTTTTGAAACAGAAACTTGATTTCATCGTGGTTGATGTTGCCGCCAATCAAGGTGAGAATCTATCACGCACCTCTCGTCGTGACCTACGCGCTTTGCGGCGCAGATTTCACGACAAGATGCCGCCAGAATACCACACGATTGAAGAGATAATCCGCGCACTTGAATCAAGCAATACCCCACCCAGATTGAAACCGCATGACCCTGCCTATTTTTATGTAATGCGTGCTAAGCGACATGAAGATCGGGATTTGATCAATATGCTATTGGCTCAATTAACACCGTTAGACTTCAGACAGCTCTACATCTGTCACAAGGATGCGTTTTATGATGCTTACCGTACGTGGAGTGATGGGAAGAAAGACTATGTCGCCAAGTTTTTGGAAGACGAATATATGGTAGACAAAGCAGGTGCACGTGAAGCTCTGTTTGGTCCTGAACCATCTATGTACGACGCAAACGAAGGTGTCGACATCGGTCTGGGTGAAGGTGTCGGCCCTTGGGGTAAGCGCAGTTAGGAAACGAAATATGACTTATATAAAATGGATTGCAAGCGCCCTTCTCGCCGTTATCGTTCTAAGCTTCCTGCACTATACGCTGCCACAACGTGACATTGTTCATATCGTCGGAACCGAAGTTAAACGCGTCGATGTTAGTGACAGTTGGACCCGCATTTTCTGGGCATCGGTTGATGCTGGCCAATCGACAAACACACCGACACGCGATGTTCGTTTCGTCAATGCAGAGCTGCCAAATGGTGAGCCTTATGTTTATCGCAATGAAGACACCGAGTGGAGCTGGCCGCCCTATTTCAAGTTTGATAGCGGCAACTTAACAGCGGAAGCACAGTCTCTTGCAAAACAAGATAAGCGCTGGGTTGCGGTTAAACATTATGGATGGCGCATCCCCATTTTCTCAATTTATCCAAACGCGGTGAGTGTAAAGAAAGTTGACGGGCCAGACGCGTTTTTGATCCCATGGTTCAACATCATCTTCTTCATCATTCTAGCAATCATCCTGTTCTTCATTATCCGCACAATCCTTCGCTTTAAAGCCAAGCGCATTGATCCTGTGTTGGAAGACATTGATGACATGGTGGACGACGTAACCGACAGCGCAGCAGCTGCTCGTGCAGAAGTTGAGGCGACAAGCAGCGGTATTCTTGGCACCATTCAGGCATGGTTTAAAAAGTGGTTCGGCAGCGGCGCCAAAAAATAAAGCGCTAGACCACCCGAAACATCAACTCACTTGGCTGAACACCAACGCCGTTGACGGGTGTTAAATCCTGCGGACAGGCAGACATGACGGCAACACAATCGGCAAGTGCTTTCAGCGATATAGTATCGCCTGCCTTTGAAACGGGAGCCTCCCAAGAATAGGCACCATCTTCTTTCACCGGAATGTTCATCCAGATATTGAACGGACTTGGCACATGGGTTGGCGTAATGCCTATCGCGGTAAGCGCCATGCGGAAATTGTCGGCGCAATTATCATGATAATCGCTCACGCCAAGGTCTCGGTAACGAGGTAAATCACAACAGGCGATTAGAATATCATGCACCCCTGGTGAGGTGTCTTCGATAATCTCAATCAATGGCTGCCTGCGATTGGTCACAAGGATATCGCCTTGGTTCACATAGACCCGCCCAAGTGATGTGCGACACTGTTCCATACCCAAAAACTCGGCGGAGCTTTCGAGGGTAAGAGCGAAAAAATCACAGACCTGATTGCCCTGAGGGTTGGTGATCTCTAGCACCTCACCTTGGCGAAGTTTAACGGCACGGCCCTGACGGGCTGGGATAAGATACTCCTGCCCCTTTTGCGCATACCCATCAGCACTTATTGGCGCATGAAGCGTGTCATTCTCACCGTCATGATCAGCGGGTTGATAGGCCATTATGCATCCCTTTTCTCTGTCTTGGGCATTTCAATAGAAAGGTTCTCACGATCCCAAATTCTCCTCAAGTTGAATTAATTTCAGGAGAACGTCGCAGTGTGCATTATGTCACATCTTGATGCACATTAATTTCATATATCAAATTCATCGGAAGGGGAGATAGACCATATATTTTGGTTTTCATTTCCGGTTACCACTCTTTTTGGGGGGTACTATCTGCTCAATGAGCAGGTAAATATACTATAAGACTGGAGTTTTTCTCCCGTATCCCGGCTCTCAAAAGGAGCTGGGATATTGTAGTTTGGGCACGTTAGCTAAATCGGTTGGCATCGAAAGCAGACAAATCAATATTCGGTTTCTTGCCGGAAATCATATCAGCAAGCCACCGCCCTGTTTTTGGTCCAGCGGTTAAGCCGATATGTTGGTGGCCGAACCCTGTCCACACATTGGGCGTTTGGTTTACAGGACCAATCAAAGGGAGTGAATCGACCGTTGAAGGACGACGCCCCATCCATGTGTCGATCCTGTCGTAGGTAAGCTCCGGCATTATGCGCTTTGTTTCAGACATTAAAAGGTCGATTGGCACCTTACTTGGCGCATCGTCGATGCCTGCATATTCAACAATGCCAGCGCAACGCAGTCGGCCCTCCATCGGTGTCATTGCAAACTTCGCAGCCGCTACCATTGTTGGGCCTTTGAGTTTGATAGATGGGTTTACAAACTCAACATGATAACCGCGTTCAGCTTGCAATGAGACTTTCACACCGAGCTTTTTGGCAAGGTCACCAGACCAGACCCCATTAGCTACAACAACGTGATCGGCCTCAATTGGCCCCTCAGTTGTTATCAACCGGCGGGCCTCTCCATTTTCACATTCTATATCTTGCACTTCCGCAATTTGTAAAACGCCGCCTTCTTGGACCATGTGCGCTGCCAACGCTTTGACATAGGCGCCAGGGTCCGTGATGTGGCCGTGGTTGAGGCAGCGTACAGCAAAACCAAACCGCCCTATGAGCGAGGGGTCATAAGCAGCGATCTCTTTTGGCCCCATTTCAACAAATTCAAAACCCTGCTCGCGCCTTATCTGCCATGCATAAGCATCCTTCTCGTAAGAAGCTTTGGTGTCATAGCCAAACACATAAGAACCCGCTTCAATGAAACGCTCAGCACCTGTTCCATTTGCTAGTGATTGATGTTGTTGAACACTATCTTGGATCATTGATGTTAAGGCGGAGGCAATGTGGTTGACCCGATCATTGCGGCTGTTCTTCAAAAACTGCCAGAGGTAGGTCACCATTTTTGGCAAATGAGAAAGACGGATGAATAAGGGCTGCTTTGGATCGAGCAGCATAGCCGGTGCTTTCTTCCAAATACCAGGAACAGAAACGGGCACGATTGCAATTGCAGCAAGGATACCAGCATTGCCATAAGAGGTTCCAGCGGCCGGTCCTTCACGATCAATGACAGTGACACGGTGACCTGCTCTTTGAAGCCAGATGGCGGTTGAAATACCAACAATGCCGGCACCAACAATTGCAATATGTTTTTGGCTCAAGACGCGCCCCTATTTCACCATGTAGAACAACAATCGATACACTAGGGGAGCGCCCTGCTTTGACGCAAGAAGTTATTGGCGCAAACAAAAAAGGCGGAGCAATTGCCCCGCCTGATTTAAATTTTCTGGTTCTTAAACTTTAGAAGTTCAAACCAATATCGCGGTGACCAGAACTACAAGAAGCAACATAGAGCGCTTGCTCGCGTGGAAGGCGTTTTTGCTGACGAAGGGCAATTGTATTCGCAATTGATGCTTCATAACTTTGCAATGCTGGCAACAGTTCACTTGCTGCTTTACCGCGCCAAACAACGGCACCATTAAAGGTTTCAGTCGCTTCGGTAATGAAAGCATCACCCTTTTCGCGATCTGCTTTCTTACCTTTCATAGCACGACGGCCTTTAGCAAGAAGCTTGCGAATATCGCTTGTTCCTTCAATTGCTTTCAAAGTCTGTTCTTGAGCTTTGATAAGATCAATTGCAGCATCATTGTCAGCACCAGAAAGATCAGCCACAAGTTTATCCATGCTCGCTTTTGCATCAATAAAGGCTTGTGTTCCTTCAAATTCGGCAATTGCCTCTTGTACTGGCTTAGCGGCATTATCAACTGAGCGACGATATTGCGCCCGTGCTGTACGCTCTGCCTTGGTGAGCTCACCATAGGTTTTCTGCGCATCATCCCATTCAGCTGGAATGAGTTTCTTCAACTCATCCACTTCACCTTGTAGGCGAGCAATATTGGCTTCTTCTGTTGTGATCACAGATTCGTTGCCGCGAGCACGCTGAAGGTTTTGCTGAGATTGTTTGATTTCAACATCAAGAACACGAATGTCACGTTCGATACCGCGAACCAAAGTGTGGATCGGGCGGAAGCCGTCTGCTTCTGCTTTCACCTTAGCCTCGGTACTAACGATATCGTCCATTTTACCAAAGGTACCATTTGCTTCTTCAAATGCCTCTTCCAATTCCTTGCGGAGTTTCTTTGGAAGATAAGACAGATCAACACCTTGGATAGTTTTGATTGACTGACGCAGCTCATCCCCATTGGCTTGGAATTGGCCGTGAACATATTGTTCCATGCAATATTGAAGCGCAGGGTTAAGCGGCGGCGGTGCCGTATCTGATGTGAGGGATGAACGGTTCGGTAGGTAGTTCACCAAAGATGGGTTTAGACCAACAATGACAAGCGCCATAAGTTGTAAACCGATGAAGAAAACAACGCCCTTATACATATCAAGCGTTTTAACAACCGCAGGTGCAACGCCTCTGAGATAGAAGAGCGCGAAACCAAATGGCGGGGTCAAGAATGATGTTTGGATGTTAAGACCAATCATCACACCAAGCCACACAGCCGTCACGTTTGCTGATGGATCAGCAAGCAAGATCGGCGTTACGATTGGAACCACCACAACGGCAATCTCAATAAAGTCGAGGAAGAAGCCAAGGACGAAGATCACCAACATAACGATGATAAACTTACTCCAGAAACCACCAGGCATACCCTCAAGGAAATGCTTGACGAGTTCTTCACCACCGAAAGCGCGGAATGCAGCTGTTAGCATAGCAGCACCAAGCAGGATGATGAAAACAAGCGATGTGGTTTTCGCTGTATCAAGCATCACCTCACGCAGCGTGTCCTCAATTTTCAAGGTACGCCATCCACTCCAAACGATCCCAATCACCAAAAGCGTGACGAAGATGATGGCAAGGATCAAAGCGAATTGATCTGTAGATGTGTTGATGCTTTTTACATTCACTGTGAAGTTCGAAAGCACGAACCCAAGACCAACAATTGCAACCAAGGTCAATATTGCTGGATAGAAAGTGTTTCGCTGATCAGGGAACAGGCGATAGCCCGCCATGACCATAGCACCAGCCGCACCAATCGCACCAGCTTGGTTCACAGTCGCGATACCGCCGATGATTGAACCAAGAACAAGGAAGATAAGTGTAAGAGGTGGGATCAAGATAAGCATTACACGACCAGCAAATTTGCGGTCATATTTTCCGTCATAAGCAACAGCAGGCGCTTGGCTTGGACGAAGTAGGGCGAACCCAAGAATGTAAAGCACATAAAGACCAACAAGAACGAGGCCTGGCACCAAAGCACCGAGGAACATATCACCCGCTGATGTTGAGATAACGCCGAACTCTGACGGCATAGTCAGCTCACCCGTAGACGCTTTATAAAGCGCCTTACGCGATGCATCGGCTTGGTCAACCGCACTGGCCAATTGGTCAGCAAGAATGATCAATACGATAGAAGGAGGAATGATTTGTCCAAGTGTACCCGAGGCAGCAATTGTGCCTGTCGCGAGAGACTTTGAATAGTTCTGCTTCAGCATGGCTGGCAATGAAATCAAGCCCATAGCAACCACGGTCGCACCCACGATGCCTGTTGTTGCAGCAAGCAATGCGCCCACGAGAACAACTGAGATACCAAGACCACCAGGAACTGGGCCAAACAGCTGCGCCATCGTTACGAGCAAGTCTTCAGCGATCTTAGAACGCTGGAGCATAATGCCCATAAAGATAAAGAGCGGGATCGCAATCAGCGTATCTCGTTCGGGTTCCCAATAAACCCCTCGAAGATTTGTAACGCCGGCACTGAGCCACTGGACGGGACCATCTTGCGCAAAGAATGCATCAGCATCCCCTGCAAACAAGTAGCCGCTGAGGGCTGCAATGGCGATTGTTAAAATTGCTGAGCCAGGCAATGCAAAGGCTACTGGATAACCAGAACCTAGCGCATATGCCATTAAAACAACCAAAAGGAGGAGGAATAAAAGTTCCATAACAGGAGATGCCTTAAAACGTATTCAAACTAAATTACATGACTTCGTGGCCGGTGACCCGACCACCAGCTTCACCGCGGGTATCCGCAGTGGCGCCGAAGAACTGACTGACAAACTGGATCATCATCGACACCGCGAAAATGCCCAAGAACCCTGCCATGAAGTATTTGATGTAGAGACCGAAGCCGGCCTGCGTCACTTCAAACACAAGGATTGGGCTAACAATCACTGCGGATTTAGACCACATGCCCATGAGCAAGATTGTCCAGCAAAGCGGAATGCCGAGGAACACAGCGCCCCAGCGATTGATCTTGCCTTTGGTCTTATGACGGAAGCCTGCATAGAGCAGGTCAACGCGCACATGACCATCGTCAAGAAGTGTGTAAGCAGAAGCAAACAAGAACAAAGCGCCGTACCAAAAACGTACAAGGTCGGCCATGAAGGCTTGTTCATAAGAAAACACGAAGCGGGAGAACACGATTAAGAGTTCTGCACCCACAACCAAAAGAGCTAACCAATGGAAGCCAAGTGTTCGGGTCATTTTCCCCAAAATGATGCCAAGCACCACAAGTGGTGTATGGACGAACAGGCCGCGAAACTGAGACCGGCCCAAATCGCCCGTCAAATCAGCACCAACAATACCTGCCAACAATCCTTCTACTCGAAGGAATGAAATAACCATATCGACCATACCGACAAGCAAAACAATCCAGAAGCAAGCACGGATTACAAAGGCGCAAATGTCGTTGGTCAATTTCTCATCATCGCGCAGAGTGCGTGATTTGGTCTTGGTGACCAAAGCAATAGCAACGGCGATAGAGATAAAATAAAGAGCGAGTTGAATAGCAGATTGGGCTGTTGACCCATCGCCATTTGAGAGCCAACCGAACAATTGTCCGATACCAGGCCAGCCTCCCCAAAACGTCAATACGACATTTATTAAAAAAGCGGCCATTAGACTTAACACAGTCCAGCCGATAATCCGAATAGCAACGGCGGGCGTAGCCTCTACCAATGTTTCTTCAGCTGCATCCATCGTGGAAGCATTGCCTTCAGCAGCCATGCTAGCCCTCCCCATAACCAATCATTACGATTACAAATACTCAATTAGAAACGGGACGGCATTACAACCGCCCCGCATTTTTATGTCAGTTCTATTGTCTGAAAATCAGACCTTAGAGACCTAGAACACGGTTCCGTTTCATGACGTACGCAGCGTCTGAAATCGCAGTCCATGAACCGATGTCTTTACGAGCAGAGATAAAGCTGTCGTAGATTTCTTTTGAAAGCGGGCTGTGATCGCGCGCTTCTTCAAGAACTTCAGCAGCAGCTTCACCGAATGAGTCATAAACATCATCGTTGAATTCACGAAGCTCAACACCATGCTCTTTTTGAAGCTTAGTGAGGAATGCACCGTTGTTGGCGTTTGTTTCAGCCATTTGACGTGCATTTTCTTCATTTGCAGCAGCTTCGATGATGGCTTGCTCAGTCTTAGTAAGCGTACCCCACCATGCGCCGTTCATGCCGAGTGCAAGCTGTGAGCCTGGCTCGTGCATACCTGGCCAGTAGTAGTATTTAGCTGCTTCGTAGAACTTCATGAAGAAGTCATTGTAAGGGCCAACCCACTCAGTCGCGTCGATCGCACCTGATACAAGGTTTTCAAAGATTTGACCGCCTGGAAGTGAAACAGGTGAAGCACCCAATTTCGCCATAACGTCGCCACCAAGACCAGGAATACGCATTTTAAGACCTTTAAGGTCGTCTGCAGATTCGATCTCTTTGTTGAACCAACCGCCCATTTGAACGCCTGTGTTACCAACTGCGAGGTTTTTCAAACCAAATTCGCCGGCAATTTTGTCCCAAAGCTGTTGACCGCCGCCGTATTTAATCCAAGCGTCGATTTCAGTGTATGTAAGACCAAATGGTACAGCTGTGAAAGGAGCCCAACCTGGGTGCTTACCTTTCCAGTAGTAGTCAGCAGCGATGTATGCTTGTGAGTTGCCTGATGCAACTTCATCAAACGAGTCAAACGCACCAACACGTTCGCCAGCAGCGAAGTATTGAACGTTGATTGAACCTTCAGTTAGCTCAGCAACACGAGCGGCAAAGCGCTGCGCTGAAATACCAAGACCTGGGAAGTCCCGTGGCCATGTGGACACGATTACCATGTCTTTTGAGCTCTGCGCGATTGCAGGAGCTGCAAGTGTTGTTGCACCAGCTGCAAGAGCGGCGCCTTTTAGAAAATTGCGGCGTTCCATATAATTCCCTCCGAATACCCTACGTTATCAGAATGATAGATAGGGTCATTTTATACTTACGAACGTGTTTGAGTGGTTGATGCCAACACTGGAATTCCCGAGTTACTTAGTTGAGCCCCTTAGGCAACCAATTTCAGCACCACGCAAATACGTCCTCCCACCAGAACCTAATGCCCTGGTCTGGCCGGACCCTACCAATTCAAAATTTGTGATGCAAGTTCCGTTTCAGCTGTTCATTTGGGTGAGTATTTATTTTTTGATCAAAAATTAGTCATTTTCGCCACCAAACGGCCAGCCGGTATTTATTTAACTTGATTCAAGCTAAAATACTAATAATAACTTATTTTCAGTTATTATTGCGCTAGATACACACATTGCGTGAAAGTATTGCCAAGATACGGGTTAGGAAATGTCACAGGCTCTGCCCAACTTTTATCAAACACCTGCGCCAATCGCGCGGTGAAATCTGGATCTTCTGTCGTGTCTGACCACAAACCGAAAACACCCCCCGGCTTCAAGTGGCTCGCAATCGCGCGCAAACCTTCAACATGGTAAAAACTTTGGCTGCGTTCATCCAACAACCAATCAGGCGTGTGATCAATATCCACTAAGATTGCGTCATACTTCCGTTTTGGCTGTTCGTTATCGAATCCGCCTTCAGAGCGTACAAGTTCAAAAAAGTCACCTTGGCGGATTAAACAACGCGGATCAGAGGATAACGGCGGCGTTAATGGCATGAGATGGTCGCGATGCCATCTGATGACCGGATCCAAGAACTCAACCACTTGGAGGGAAGCCACCCGCTCATCTTCTAAAGCAGCGGCGGCCGTATACCCCATGCCTAGCCCTCCAACCACCACATCAAGTGATGAGCCTGTTAAAGCCGACAACCCTAGTTTTGAAAGAGCCACTTCAGATGCCGTGAACAAACTCGACATAAGATGCTCGTCACCCAAAATAACCTCATAAACATCCTGATCTAACGACAAAACACGCCGACGGCGCAGACTGATCGCGCCGATGGGCGTTGGGCAATAATCAATTTCCTCAAAAAGGGCGCTCATATAAAGCTTTCTATAAACATTGGTGGAGGCTTTGGTTTAAAATGGATAGAATGACGTTACACGTGACACTCAAACAAGCAAACTACTTCTATAAAACAACATTTGATTTGCTGAAAAAACGGACGTCTTGCAAAATCAAAAGGCCACTTTAATCAACAGGCAGACCTGAGGAGGCGAACCCCATGAACATGCACCACAAAGCAACCAGTGCTGTTGAAGAGCTAAGGGCGAATGTCGCTGTCCCTTTCGAGCGCGCCCATGCCATGCCGACAAGTGTTTATACGTCTGAAGAATTTCTCGAATTAGAGCTTGAGCATATTTTTCGCAAAGATTGGATTTGTGCGGGACGTGCCGAAACATTGCCAAATACTGGAGACTATCTAACGCTAGAGATTGCAGGCCAACCCATCATGGTCATCAGAGGCCACGACGGTACATTGCGCGCCCAATCCAATGTTTGCTTACACCGCATGTCGACACTATTGGAAGGAACCGGCAATACGAAAGCAATCGTCTGTCCCTACCATGCTTGGACATATAATTTAGATGGAAGTATGCGCAGTGCACCGGGCATGACGCTCAACGAAGCCTTTTGCAAAGACAAAATGCACTTGCCTGAAATCAGGTGTGAAACCTATTTAGGCTGGGTCATGGTGACGCTTAATCCAAATGCACCTTCCCTTGCCGAAAGCCTAATAGGGCTTGAAGACATGATCAGCGATTATGGGATGGAGGATTATCAGCAAACTTATTGCGAAACCCATATTTGGGATACCAATTGGAAAGTGCTGACAGAAAACTTCATCGAGAGTTACCACCTTCCTGTTTGCCATGCTGGTACTGTTGGTTGGTCGGTTGATCTTGAAAAAATGGATTGCCCAGCAAGCCCGCCCAATTTCAACTATCACACCATTTTAAAAGACCCAGAATTTAAATTATCCGTCGCGCACCCCGACAACAAAAAGCTCACGGGCGAACGGCGCCTGACCACTTATCTCTTTTGTCTTTACCCAAGCCTTATGATCACGCTGACACCTGGCTATTTTTGGTATTTGAGCCTTCATCCAATAGGAACTGGGAAAGTCCGCATCCAATATGGTGGTGGGATGAGCCCCGATTTTATCGGTGACCCAGAAGCTGAAAAAATGCTGGCTGATACCAAAGAATTGCTCGACCGCGTTAATCAGGAAGATAAGCATTGCACAGAGAAGGTCTATAAAGGTCTTAGCTCTGGATTGGCCAAGCCCGGCCCACTTTCTCATTTAGAACGGCCAAACTATGATTTTGCCAATTATATAGCTTCACGTATCTGCACTTGATTATATCAGGAAACAATTCATTACTACGGCACAATAGCTGCGAATACTTTAGATTTTAGGCAATTATGCCACCAGGAATAAATCAAGCATGTCAATTGAAGGCAAGACGACTCAGCATGGGCAAAATTGGGGCCGGAGTGTAACGCCAAATTTCATGGCAGGGCTGGTATTAGGCCTTCTCAACATTGCGACAGCTTTATCCATCGCCGCCTTGATATTTTCTGGCCCTCTTTCCAGCGAGCTATCTGCTGGTGTTGGCATATTCCTAATTTCCACTCTTTTTTCAGCACTCTCCCTCCCGCTATTCAGCGATTACAAAGCGAATATAGGCGGGCCGCGCAGCGCGCAGGCTCCCATCTTTGCAGCCATGGGTGTCAGCATCGTCTCTGCCATGAGCGGTGCAGACGCAAAAACAATTGCCATCACGGTGATGATCACCATTCTGATTTCCACCCTTGCAACCGGCATACTTATGTATGGGGTTGGCCGCGCTAAACTTGGCGGTTTGGTGCGCTACATCCCCTACCCCGTGATGGGTGGCTTTTTCGCAGGCCTTGGTTATTTGCTTATTATCGGTGGGTTGAACGTCGGGCTTGGCGGCCACAGTGAAGAAACTTTGCTCGATTATATGACGTCTAAAAAGACGCTCACCTTATTATTGCCTGTCGTCATCGTCGGCATCCTTCTTTATGGCCTCGACAAAAAACTAAAACATTGGTCTGTCGTGCCATTGACTATGCTTGCTGCGGGCGGCGTGTTTTATGGTGTTTTGTTCTTAACAGATACGACAATGAGCGAAGCAACATTGCATCATTGGCTTCCCCCAACACCATCTGCAACTGCCACCTTTTTCCCGCCCCTTGTCCCATCAGATTTTGCGCTGGTTAACTGGACAGCTATCACGCAACAAGCAGGCGCAATCGCCGTACTGGTCTTCCTCAGCATCATCATGTTGCTGCTTGATGTCTCAGGCATTGAAGTTGTGTTGAACAAGGACATGGACCCGAACAGGGAATTGGTCGCCGCTGGAAAAACAAATGTAATCGGCAGCTTTGTTGGCAGCCCGCTCACCTTCCAAAGTGTATCTGACGTGCTTGTTTCCCATAAGCTTGGTGGCACCAACCATATTATGGTTGTGGCTTACAGCTTGATCGTTTTCGCCGCCATCGCCGTTGGCCCCTCCCTCATTACTTGGATACCTAATTTTGTTTTAGGCAGCGTCCTGCTCTTTAGCGGTGGCGGTCTTTTGATTGTGTGGGTTTGGGATCTGCGTAAAAAGGTGGCTCTGGGTGACTATCTTGTGGTTTTGGTCATTTTGGCTGTGATGATAAACTTCGGCATTTTAGAAGGCATCGCGGTTGGTGTTGTCATGGCGATCTTCTTGTTCGTCCACCAATACAGTCGGCTTAGCATCGTGAGATCCCAGTTAAAGGCTGATGAGTTCAGCAGCTCAGTGGATCGTCATCCGCAAGAGCAAGCCTTCTTGGATAGCCAAAGGGGCGTCTGCGAAATTTTCATCCTACAAGGTTTCCTATTTTTCGGGTCAGCCAGTCGCTTTGTTGATGAAGTGAAAGCGCTTTTAAAGTCGTCTGATCAAGAAAATCTTCGCTACGTCCTCATAGATTTTCGCGCAGTGGACGCCCTCGACACGTCAGCCGCGAACAGCTTTTCAAAACTTGCACAACTTTGCACAAACGCTGATCTCACCCTTATCCTTACAGGCTGCTCTTATAAAATTACGAAACAGCTTCAAAATCTTGAAGACATTAAAATAGCCGGCAACCGCGTCGTGTTTTTTGATGACATTAATAGTGGCATTGAATGGATGGATGACCAACGACTGGAAACGTTTGAAGGAAATAATCTAGGGGGAACTGCTGATATCGCCGCTCTCACACTGAGCATTTTGGGCGACGAGCTCACCTCAAAGCTTATTCTTGACTACGGTGAAATTGTTGAGCTTGAAGAAAGCAAAATGCTCTTCGAGCAAGGTGATCCCGGTGATGCGCTTTACTTCCTGTTGAAGGGTGCCCTCAATATCAGTATCGACCTTGGCGACGGAGACAGCTTGTCGGTGCGCACCATGCGCGCTGGTGCTGTGGTTGGCGAAATGGCCTTGTTCACAGGTGCCGCAAGATCCGCAACAGCCTTAGCAAAAGAAGAATGCACCTTATGCAAATTGAGCGTCCAGACGTATCAAAATCTGCAAAAACAACATCCAGCACAAGCCGGTATTTTCCATACTTATATTATTCAACTGATGTCAGACCGCCTAAGCAGGGCCAATAGAGAAGTCGTCGCCCTTTCGCGCTAATTTCTTTCCATCCACTCAAGGTTCTTTACGCTTACCCTAGGTAATGCAAGAGTGTTGCAACGAGGCCCCAATTAGTTACAAAAAAAACTAGTTGCTGGATTATTCGTTGTGTGTTTGACTCAAAACACGGTTTAGACATTTTGGGGAGGAAAAATTATGATGTTCAATTTGAAACGACTAGGGCTGTCGGCTCTCGTGGGTTCAGCGCTTGGATTGGCCAGTTTTGGCGCAATGGCGCAAGAAGTAAACCTTCGGGTTCACCACTTCTTATCTGACAAGCACAACACACATGCTAAAGTTTTGGCACCGTGGGCTGAGAAGATCGAAAAAGAATCTGGTGGTCGTATTAAAATGACTATCTTCCCGCGTATGCAGCTTGGCGGTAAGCCGCCGCAGCTTATGGACCAAGTACGTGACGGCGTTGCTGACATCGTGTGGACACTTCCTGGCTACACTGCCGGTCGTTACCCGCGTATTGCAGCCTATGAGCTGCCGTTCATGGTTTCCTCAGCAGAAGCAACATCGCAAGCGCTTCAAGAGTTTTATGAAAAATATGCAACCGAAGAATTTGCTGACGTAAAACCGCTTTGGTTCCACACACATGCTCGTGGCGTAATCCACACACGTGAAAAGCAAATCAAAACAGCCGCCGATTTTGATGGCATGAAACTTCGTGCACCAAACCGTGGCATCGGTACAGCAATGGAAGCGTTGGGGGCAGCCTCTGTCTTTATGCCTGTTCCAGCATTGCCGGAAGCTTTGTCAAAAGGCGTTGTTGATGGTGCCGTGATCCCTTGGGAAATCGTACCACCGCTTAAAGTGCAAGACCTTGCGCCAAACCACACGGAAACACCGGGTGCACGTGGCCTCTACACAGCTGTGTTCGTGATTGCCATGAACAAAGATAAGTACAACGCTTTGCCTGATGACTTGAAGAAAATCATTGATGATAATTCTGGCATTGCCATGGCGAAAAGCACTGGTAAAATTTGGGATGATGCAGAAAATACGGGCCTTTCCGTTGTGAATACGAAAGGCAACCCTGTTCATAGAATGGCCGATTCTGAAATCGCGATCTTGAAAGAGAAAACTCAAGTTGTGACGGATAAATGGATTGCTGATCAAGGCTCTGACGGACAAGCCTTATTTGATGATGCAAACGCTCTTTTGGATAAATATTCAAACTAAGCATCGAATCAGTTGAACTTAAACCCGATCGCGGACATCATGCCGCGGTCGGGTTTTTATTTGGGTAGGGAACAAGGTGCAGACACAATCATTGAAGAACGAGCATGGGGCTGTGCGTGTTCTAGAAAAGCTATGCTGGGTGTTGGCCCTAATCGGTGCGGCCGTGCTTATCGCCTTAGCGTTGACAACAGTGATCAGTGTTTTGGGCCGCTATCTATTTAACACGCCCGTTTCTGGCGACTTTGAAATTGTTGAGATTGGCTGCGCCATCGCGGTCGCTTGTTTCTTGCCTTATTGCCAACTCAGACAAGGCAATGTGATTGTCGACCTCTTCACCCTTAAAGCGCCGCAAGCCTTTAAAAATATCCTCGATGCCATTGGCTGCATCTTGCTCGCCATCATGGCAGGCTTAATGACATGGCGGGTTGGTCTCAGCGGCATGGATTTGCATCGCTACAATGATCAAACAATGATCCTCCAGTTCAACACATGGAAAGCCTTTGTTATCATCGTCCCATGTCTTGGTTTGCTGACCTTGGCTGGGCTCGTCACCGCTTGGCGATCGCTTAAGGGCACCCATGGCGTCGATCCGCACCTTACAGCGGAACAGGAGTAGTCATGTCAGGTCCACTTATTGGCACGCTGTGTATTGGCGGCATGCTCGTCCTTATGTTCTTGCGGGTGCCTATCGCCGTTTCCATGTTCGTCTCCGGCTCTATTGGTTATATTTCAGTCGCAGGCCTCACGCCGCTTTTGGGCTTTTTGAAAAGCAATCCGTATTCGCAGCTTTCATCCTATTCACTCTCCGTGGTGCCCATGTTCCTGCTCATGGGGCACTTGGCAACCCATGCTGGCATTTCTAAAGCGCTATTTCGGGCAGCCAATGCCTTTTTTGGATCATGGCGCGGAGGACTGTCGATTGCCTCAATTGGCGGCTGCGCGATGTTTGGCGCCATCAGTGGCTCTTCGCTTGCAACGGCTGCCACCATGGGCAAAGTCGCCCTGCCAGAAATGAAGCGGTTTAACTATTCAGGCGCTTTGGCAACTGGTTCGTTAGCTGCAGGTGGCACGCTTGGCATTCTAATTCCGCCTTCCGTGATCTTGGTAATCTACGCCATCATTACCGAGCAAAACGTCGCGAAGATGTTTCTTGCAGCCTTCATTCCAGGCTTCATTGCAGCACTTGGCTACATGATCACGGTGTCAATCTATGTACGCATCTATCCTGAAGCTGGCCCCGCTGGTGATAAAGCGGATGCCAAAGAAAAAATTGATGCCTTAATTGGCGTTATACCAGCGGCAATTCTTTTTGTGGTCGTGATCGGCGGCATTTATGCTGGCGTGTTCACGCCCACGGAAGCTGCCACCTTTGGCGTGCTCGGCACAGGGCTGCTTGCATGGTGGAATGGTATCAACAAAGAAGAAATGGCGGAGAGCCTAACCGGCACGGCAGTCACCACAGGCATGATCTATATGATCTTGCTTGGTGCGAACATCTTCAATGCGTTTCTCACCCAAACACAATTGCCCCAAACGCTTGCGCAGGTGATTGGCGACAGTGGTTATTCACCGATGCTCGTGCTGATGCTAATCTTGTTGATGTATCTCATTTTGGGCTGCGTGATGGATTCCCTTTCCATGATTTTGCTCACGATCCCTATCTTCTTTCCCATCATTCAAGTTTTGGATTTTGGGCTTGGGCCTGAAGAAGCAGCCATCTGGTTTGGTATTATTGCGCTGATCGTCGTGGAGGTGGGGCTGATTACGCCACCGGTTGGCCTGAATGTTTTTGTCATCAATAAGCTTGCCAAAGATGTGCCCATGGTGGAGAGCTTTAAAGGCGTGATGCCTTTCTTGATTTCTGATTTTATCAGGGTCGCCATCCTGATCGCATTCCCAAGTCTCACGCTCTATTTGGTCCGTGTCCTTTATTGATCAAGGCCACAATATAAGGACGTTACATGTCGTTTGAAATGCTCCTTGTTGTTGCAGCCGTGGCCTTCTTGTTTGCGGGCACCGTCAAAGGGTTGGTTGGTCTTGGCTTACCAACAACAGTTATTGGCATACTGGCGCAGTTCACAGATCCACGCCAAGCGATTGCTCTATTGCTTTTGCCCATTCTGATTTCTAATACATGGCAAATTTATCGCAGTGGCATGGCGGTAAAAATGTTCAAGAAGCTTTGGCTCTTTAGCTTGTTCATGTGCTCTTTGATTTTCATCACATCACAGTTTGCAGCCACCATCTCGACCAAAGCGCTAACGCTCTCAGTCGGCATAATGATTGTGCTTTTTGTTGTAACCAACCTGTTTCTCAAGAAACTTACAATTTCAGACAATCACGACAAAGCATATCAAATTGGCTTTGGTGCCGCTGCTGGCATCATGGGAGGAATGACATCCTTATGGGCGCCGCCTGTTGTAATGTATTTGCTTTCAAAACGCGTATCTAAAGACGAGTTCGTCGCCTCTGTTGGGGTATTGCTGATGGCAGGCTCTATCCCCCTGCTCGGCGGTTATATAAGCGCTGGACTAACCACGCCTACGCTCCTGCTCTATTCCTTGTTGATGGTCATCCCAACCCTTGCAGGATTTGCCATTGGGGAATGGGCAAGATCATTTTTAGAGGCTGAACAATTTCGAAAAATACTGCTCGGCATCTTCTTTCTGCTCGGTACTAATTTGATCGTGAACGCACTTATTTGAAGGGTCATCGTTAACAAAAGACCAAGCTAATCTCTAAATTTTCCGACACTGTGTAGTTAACTATACACCAAGAAGTTCAACCCAGATTTAAGACATTTATGGCATATTGCTGAAATTAGTTATTCGTAATTATCTGGTTTTGAGAACAATGATTGAAACATCAAATATCCTTGGCAATTTCAGCGATAAACATTCGCGCCTATTCGATGAGCAGACGATTTTAATCCAACACAAGCTTTTAGAGACAGGCCTATTCTCTGAAGAGGCACTGGGTGGATTGATTGATAGATGCTCCCCAGACGACTACATCGTCAGCACCATGGGCACCAATAAAGAGGTGAAGGAATGGCGTAATGGCGAGATCGTTGGCATCTCTGGTCTTGAGGTTATTCAAGCGATTAAGAATGGCCGTATGTGGCTAAACTTGCACCGCATCATGGACCGCGATCCAGTTTATCAAAAAGTTCTCGACCAAATCTTCAGTGAATTTGAAGGCAAAATCCCGGGTCTGAAAACATTCAGACGCAACATGACTTTGCTGATCTCTTCACCGAACATCCAAGTTTACTATCATGCAGATATTCAAGGCCAAAGCCTATGGCAATTGGCTGGACGTAAACGCGTTTATGTTTACCCACCGACACCTGCATTCATTTCTCCAGAATCCATTGAAAAGGTTCTGCTTCGCGAGACAGAAGAAGAGGTTCCTTACGAGCCTTGGTATGACGAATATGCGGAAGTGTATGAGCTTGAAGCAGGGCAAATGGTTCACTGGCCACTTTATGCACCGCACCGCGTTGAGAACCTCGACTGCATGAATATTTCAGTGACAACAGAGCACTGGACACAGACCATTTGGAACTCATATGTCGTGAACTTCGGCAATGGTGTGTTGCGCCGTACAACAGGTTTGAACAATTTTTCAACCGTTCCACAAGGCATGCACGTCTATCCAAAGGCGGCGGCATCTTTGCTTTGGAAACGTCTGAAACTTCAAAAGGCGCGTGAGTTCAAACACATGATCGACTTCCGTGTTGATCCATCAGCTAAAGATGGTTTGGTTTCGATCGATCCATACGAGCTCGCTGCTTAAGAGGCTCTTGCTTTACAGCATTGCGAAAACAATGAGTTAAAGGCTGGATTTTGATCCGGCCTTTTTCGTTTTATGGGGCGCTATAAAAGCGGTCTTATTTGAGATTTGGCAAAAGACGTTGGACAAGTTTTCTTGCAAAGGAATTGTCTTGATAGGCCATCTGGCCGATGCGACCAACAACACCATTGCTCAAGATATAATGATGCATGGGGACCGGTGTGGTGTGCAATGATGCTTTGTAATCTTCATCACCGGTTGTGAAATCAAACATATCAATGCCGATCTCTTTACGACCTTTCATCACATCTAAAATGCCTTGAAGGCCGAGCGAATATTTTTTGAATTCTTCAGAAGAATCAAATGCGCCCAAAAGCAGCAAATGACGGCCGTCTTGATGAAGGCCGAAATCGACGGTTAGGGTTTTTCCTTCAACCTGCCCAATGATCGTTACCGCATCACCAGACGCAGCCCCCTCTTTGGCAACTTTCAGATAAAAGTCATAGTAGGCGTCTTGCGAGAGCAGATCACCTGGGTATTTCTTGCCACGCTCTAAGCGCAGCATCTCAAAAGCCGTTTCAATTTCTGCTTCATCAATCAACGTTTTGAATGTTAAAGGGCCAACGTCCTTTTCAATATTGCGGCGCTTGCGATCCAACCCTTTGCGAGTGGATTTCGATAATGTCGCTTGCTTCCACTCATCAAATGGCATCGGCATCGGCAAATCATGGGCCGCGCTATCACCATCAATCTTCGTGGCATTATCAAACAAACGTACAATGTCGAAACTGTCTGAGCGCACCTTTCTGAAGAGGAATAAATCAAACGGCTTTAGCGCTTTTATGAGTTGGGATTTAAACGCGGGGTCTTTTGAAGCTGTCTCGAGCGTTTCGGCGCTCGCTATGATCTGGTTATAATCCGTGATGCCTAAATCGGCAGGCTGGATGATTTTGGCAAACGATACAGCCTTGCGCACCATCGGCAAAACCATCTGTAAAGTGCCACTGCTATCGCGAGCAATAATGATAAACGGCTCAACACCGAGCGACAGACATAGGCTTTCATAAAATGCATCAAGCCAACGCGGGCTTTGAAACGCTGTGCCATCAGATTTTGCAAATAATGCTGCGTATTCCTCACTCTTAAAATCAAAAGAAGAAAGCACGTCAATTTCATAGGATTGCGATGCACTTGCTTGCGCTGAAGCCATACCCATAACCACTCTTTCTACTTTTCTTTTTCAAGCAAGGTTTTCACTATTGATGCATCCGGTCTGTTGGTTGATGGATCAACAAACCCAAACCCATCTGAATATTCCCAATGAACCCAACCAATGCAGTTCTCCGTGGATGCACGAGCAATCTCACCCAACCAACGAAGCCGCGCATGGTGGGGCGCGTGATGGGATAGTACTCCAAATTCATTGACAAGAAGCATACGCCCCGTTTCTCGAGACCATTTCCCCATCGCCTCAAAAGCATCTTTGATCATGCTTTCATCCCAAGGCACCAGCACTTGGCGCTCTAAGAATGTTAGCGCCTCACGCTGATTGTTACGCACCAAACGGTTGCGATTTTCAACAACGCTCGGCTCATTGCTATGCAAGGGAAATGAAAGGCCTTTAAACGCCCGCACTGGCTCCGCATCCGGCAACCACTCCGCCCCTTGGTGGGTGAAGAAAAAGGGGTCGTAATAATGAACCGCGTAGAGAACATTGCTATCTTCAACAGGCCTCATTCGAAACAAAGCCTCATGGCGCTGCGGGCCAGAAGGTGAAATGATCAACGTGTGGTTTGGCAGTTCATAACGCAGTGCTCGAACCAAGTTTGGCAGCGCTGTTTGCCAGATTTTATCGTCGCTGTCCGGCTCATTTAACAATTCAACGCCAACATGGTCCACTGGCAAATGAGCAATCTTTTTTGCTACCGCAGACCAAACCTCACGCAATCTGTTCACCCCCAATAAAGGATGGTTTTTGAGCAGGCTATTAAAGTCAGATGAGGGATGAAGGTCTAGGCTTACTGCATAGCCTATTAAGTTGAGCCGTTCGACATCGCGGACCATCCAATCAAGATACGATTGCACGGCGCCAGCTTTCAAATCCCCTTGCACGAAGGCATCATGAAAAAACGGCAATCGGATGTGGGAAAAACCTTCATGCTTTAGGGCAATGAGCGTACGCCAATCTGGTCTGTCATTTGGATCGTTACGATGCCAATTTGGCAGATTAAATCCGCGTCGTGTTTTTGAAACGAAGGCTTTATTGGGATGATTTTCAAAGGCTGGTTGTTGACGACAAACAGCCGATACATCCGCAGCAACTGATGGACGGGTTGCAGACACCTGCAAAAACACAAGGGATGCTAGTAAAGCGAAACAAGTCTTGCCAAAAAATAGCATCACTATCCCTGCCCAATAAATGGGTGCTATCGCGAGCGTGTGAACAGTAGTTTTAAAGCTTGCGGATTGGTCAAAAGATAACGCGGACCTAACCGGCTTGGCTCTTGAGCCGCGCGATAAGCCCATTCGAAACCTAAACTTTGCATCCAAGCTGGTGCGCGAGAATTACGCTCAGATAGGAAGTCAAATAGGCCGCCAGAGGTTTTGATCACACCGACATTTTTCAAACTATCAATATGCTCACGGATAAAACGTTGTTCACGGGGCACGCCCATGCTCACCCACAAAATATCAGGCTTAACGTCGTTGATCTCAGCAACAATGTCAGCCTCTTCTTCCTTGGAGAAGTACCCATTACGACGTCCTGCAATTTTCAAATCAGGATAGCGTTCTTGCGTTTTTTGGGTGGCGACTAGATTGGAAATTTCGTCGGCGCCAAACATAAAGTAACTGGCGCCATGTTCAGCAGCGACAGCCGCAACATCATGGAACAAGTCTGTTGTTGCGACACGTTCTGGGAGTTGGTTTGTTCCAAATAATTTGGAATAAATCACCATTGGCATGCCGTCTGCTACGATTTGATCAGCAAACAGAAAATCGTCCAAAAGATCTTTGTCCTCAGCGCACATGGCCATAACCTGACCATTGGCAGAAGTAGAATAAAACGGACGCGCATCTTTGTCTCTTGCTGCGAGAGCCCATTCGACGAAAGCGTCAGCAATCTCATTACGATCAGCAACCGTAATTGGCAGGCCACCCAATTGGCGGACAGGCCAAGTCGACATGATATTTTCTTCAGAGTTTTGCTTTAATGGTGACACGATATTTCCCTATCTTAACTTAGAAACAGTATATCGCTTTTGAATAAATAAATGATTGATGCAAACCTAAAAATTTGCACTTTTAATTGAAGTTTTAGTTACCATAAATTCAGTAAATATTATGGCGATCAAATACGGTTCAGCAAAATCTGGACCTTGCTCAAACCGGCCTCAATAGTACGTTCAACAACCCGAGGTACTTCTTCTTGTTGAGGGCGATCAAGCAGCAAGAAAGTTGCATCTGCCAAGCTACTTAATGCTTCAAAATCAGCTTCTTCTTGAACGGTCGCAGCATCAATAACGACCACATCATATGATTGTAAACTTGCTTTCAACAGCGCTTTAAAGCCTGCAAAACTAACCATTGATTGCTGCCTATTTGTAGACATGGCCTCAGGATCAATAAAATCATATGGGCGCTCTAATAGACCATGATCAATACCGGCCCTACGTTCCACTTCGCCATTATAAGGGGTCTTGATAATGGCCGCCGTTGCACCGTTAATGGTTGCTAGGTGACTAATTGATTGAGAAACGAAACTCTTACCTTCTTGCGGCATCCAAGAGCCAACAAGAATCAGCCGAGGCATTCTGTTTTTCTTAAACAGTGGCAATGACTTCATGTGCGAGGCAAGTGCACGCTCCATATCAAAAAGCGATGCAAAATCCGCCGCCATCAAATTAGGAAGAATTGGCGTGTACGGATTGATTGTCGATTTTTTTGACCGTCCTTCTTCTTGGAGATTCGTCGAATGCGGCGCGTTGATTTTTTGCAGTCGCTCAGCAACCGCACCCGTTTGCGCCTCAAAATTAGTCCGCGGGGCCTCTGGGACTGTTGGCTTAGTATTTTCAATATTTTGCGCAGGCATTTCAGGTTGATGATTTTGCGCGCGCGGTTTGTTCAACCATGCCAGCGGCGGCGGTGGGGTTTCAGAAGCCATCGCTGGCGCCAAAGCTGGGTCGACATAATGAGGGTCTTGTGAAGGACCGTCTCCAGCCCCTGCTCTTTCATAATCCACACCGTTATGATCCACGCTGTGACCTCGCGTTGTCCGCGCTTCAATTGAAGCAACAATCAAAATCGACAAAGCAAAGCTCAACAGCCCCCAGACACCACCAACCAGTGCTAATGAAGGGCGCGTCGATCTTAAGGGTGGGGTTGCAAGTGACGCGATTTTTGCTTCTTGACCTTGCAATCCTTGTTGCTTTTCCGCCGACTTAAATCGACCAAGGAAATCCTCAAAAATCGCACGGTTAGCAGAAGCTTCCCGCTCCAATTCGCTCAAAATAACAAGCTGTTCTTCGCCTGCATTTGCCTTAGAACTCAAAGCAGCCATGTCTTTTTCAAGCGCATTGAGCGTAGTAACGGAAGCATCAAGGCGCTGTTTACTTGATGAGATAAGACGACGGCGCTCTCCTTCGATTTGACGATCAAGAGCGTTTAATCGGCTCTGCTCTGCGGCGATGCGGGGATGGCGATTACCAAATGTGAGATTTAATTGGGCGAGCGACTGAGTGATGGTGCTTTTTTGAAGTTGTAATGCTTGTAGCTGTTGCGTTTCGCTTTGGGCATTTGATGTATTAAATGCACCGGGGCTTGATTTCCTGATTTGATTATATTGCGACCGCGCCACTTCACTTGCGGTTTTGGCAATAGCAACCTGTGCGCTGAGTTCTTGCAATTCACGCTGTAATAGTGTGCTGGCATTATCAACGCTAATAATATTGTTTCGCGAACGAAACTGCGCAACAGCCTCTTCCGATTGTTGGAGAGCTTTACGCAAGCCAATCAATCGTTCCGACAATGAATTTGCAGCATCTGCTGTTGCAGAAGTTTGAAAATCTTTTTGTTGTTCAACAAAAGCTTTTGCCACAGCATTGGCATAAAAAGCGGACTTTTCTGCATCATTGGACGTAAAGAAAATCTCAATGACGTAAGTCGCGCCAAGCCTCTGAATTTTCAATGATTTTTTGAATTCAGCCAACAACAAACGAGTATCACCGCTCGTGCCAGAAATAGCATTTTTATATTGTGGGTCTTCCGAAACTTTCAATTGCTTTATCAGCGGTCGCAAAAATCCGTCGGAATTGAGTATCTCAATGATACTTTCCAAGACAGCCGCGTCACCACCAATATCACCAACCACTTGTTCTGAAACTTTTACCCCTTGTTGGCGAGGGTCAACCAATACGATTGCTTTTGCCGTGTAGGGAAACGAAACAAATTTGAACGCAACAACACCCAAAGTGGTTAGCAACACAGTCAAGATTATGATCTTGAAAAAGTTACGCCCAATCATGCGAAGGAAAGCTATAGGGTCCAATAAGCCATCAACAGGCGCACCTACCCCATGCCGCGCCGTTGCGCTTGCATCAGATTTTGGTTGTGGGCGAGCATGTTCATTATGCTTGCCTAAATCAAAACTACCCCAATCGTTCATGAGATTTTCTGCATTCCCTTTATTAGTCAAAGCTGTCGTCTTGAGCGCTCGAGATAAACGCCGACTGACACGATCGGTAGAATAAATTATAGTTAATGAAATATGGATTAACGTCGTTAATTATTTTACTCACACGAGTTTAGGCCCGATTTACATGACCAAAATACGAGCAACGGGAGCTTGGGTCTCAGCTTTCGTTAGCAAAAAAGCAACGAAATCCAGTTAATACTAACGGATGTTGTGGCCGATTGCGCAATTGGATAAAAGAATTGAGCAAATCCGCTTTCTCACCTCCAAATAACTATCATCTAGCAAGCGCCCAAAACCCGCTTGATAGTTCTGGCGACCTCGTCCGCGCTTTCCTCGGATTGTTGTGCGGCACGATCGTTATTGCTACTGCTGTTTCGGGTCACATCGTCAGCCCAATATTCGCAATCGGAATGACCATCATTTTGATTGCCGCAATGGCCCGCTGGATGCCCGAAACAGCATTAATTGCTGTGCTAATCGCGATGATTTTCCAAAACACCTTTGTAGCGTTGGTCTCACCTTCCATCGACACCACGACGAGCTTCAACATTGTTCGCGGCTATAACTTCTTAATTTTGTGCGGCACATGGGGTATTTCTGTCTTGATGTATCTGTTCCATTTTAAGGGGCAAAACAGCGAGCTTGACCGCCTTTCGAATGTTGTTTTTATTCTGCTCGGCATTATCGGCGTGTATTTTCTAATCGGCTTTGTCCAAAATCCATTGGGTGCTGTGATCTACCTTAGGAGTGTTGCAACAGCCGTTATGTTGTTCCACGTCTGTCTGATCATATTTGGCTTCTTCAAACCTCGATTTACGCCTGTCATGACCATGATAACCTTGGCGATCATTCTTATCGGTTATGTTGAACTGTTCTTCGTCAACGAGTGGAACCGCCTGATAAACGGTGAATCTTTTTGGAATCTAACCTTCATTGACGGCCGTAATTCACTCATCTGGGATCGTGATGCGAGGGAGCGCGGGATTGTCGTTAAATCAATCTTCGATGTTTTCACCGTCGACCTTTTCAACACCCCCCTATTGGCTGATTTAAAAATCTCTATTCGACGCCTTTTAGGACCAAACCTTCACCCAATCAGCTTTGCCTATATCATCGGTTTTTTCCTCGCATTCTCCCTGTACCGCGGAAAGTTCATTCTGGCGGCATTGCTATTACCATTGCTCATTTTCACAAATGCCAAAGGTCCTATCATTCTGCTTGTTCTGGTCTCTTTTGCTTGGATTGCCGCCCAGCTTTTTGGACATCGATTTGCGTTCTTCAGCTTGCTAGCCGCCGTTTTCGCCTACATATGCCTTGGTGTGATTGTTGGACTGTCCATTGGCGACTATCATGTGCTCGGCTTTATGGGCGGTGTTTATAACTTCTTTGAATTCCCAATTGGACGCGGCATTGGCACTGGCGGCAACCTTGCCACCAACTTTGCCGAACTTGACTGGAGTGCTTATCAAGCAGCAGGACGCACACCAATAGCCATTGAAAGCGCGGTCGGAGTGCTCCTTTATCAACTCGGTTTTGGGGCGTTTTTATATCTTGGTATTTGCGGTTGGTTTGCTTGGAAGACGGTTCAAGTTGGCGCAAAAACAGGTCAATCGGTTCATCTTGTTGCAGGTTTTATGTTGCTTGTGATCTTGGCAAATGGAGTTTTTCAGGAAGAAGCCCTGTTTTCACCGCTCGCCTTTGGTTTCATCATGGCCTTTAACGGGATGATCTTGGGTGCTTATTGCAAAGCTGGGGGCGTCTTTAGATGACAGTCTCAAAACGTATCTTATTCGTCCAAACACAGGCTGAAAATGCCGGTGCACAAGAAATATCACGGTTGCTTGGCAAAGAGCTCACAGCGCGCGGCCATGATGTGCATCACTTGTTTTTCTATCGCAAAACCGATGGGTTCGATGGGCAAGAAAACACAACAATTTGTTGCCAAGAGCGCCCCAGTGGTCCGCTTCAAATGTTTGGGTTTTTCAAAAAACTGGTAGCCGATATTAAAGCTGTGAAACCTGACGTGGTGTTCACCTTCCAACATTTCGGCAATACTGTTGGCGCACCTGCTGCAAAGCTTGCTGGTGTTCCTCTCATCGTCGCTAATCAGGTGTCAGCGCGCGAAACCATTCATCCTGTTCTACGCTATGCTGATTTACTGATGGGGCTTTCAGGCCTTTATCAAGCGATCACCGTGAACTCACATGACTTGCTAAAAGACTACTCCGTTTTCCCAAACCGCTACACGAAGAAAATCGTGCTGGTTCCTCATGGCTTTGAAGAAAAGACAACAACCCTTACTAAAGACCAAGCGCGTGCCAAATACGGTATTCCTACAGATGTTCCTTTGCTCGGCACTGTCGCACGGTTGAATGAAGCCAAACAGATTGATTGCGCAATCAAGTTGCTCGAAGATAAGCCTGATTGGCATTTGTTGATTGCAGGTCAAGGACCAGACGAAGAACGCCTCAAAGGTCTTGTTGGCGAGCTACAAGCAAGCGAGCGAACCCACTTCATTGGCGAAGTGAGCCAAACCAATATCGGTGACGTTTTAAAGACGTTAGACCTTTTCGTCTTCCCATCACGAGCTGAAACCTTTGGTCTTGCGGCAGTTGAAGCTGGACAAGCAGGCATTCCAATCGTTGCAAATGATTTACCAGTTCTGCGTGAAGTGCTTGATATAGACGGAGACGCTGCGGCACAATTTGTTGATGTTACAAATCAAGCTGCCTTTGCCGAGGCGGTAAACACTATTCTCACTGATGACGCGCTATCTGCACGGTTGAGCTTTCATGGACAACAATTGAAAAGCAAGTATTCAATGAACCATATGGTCGATGTTTATGAAAAACTAGCAATAGGCGAGGTTGCATCATGATCATCCATATTCGCCTCGAAGGCCATCAGTTGCGCGATTGGTTGAAACACCTCGTCCGCGCTATTCACAGCATGGGCGATCATTCGCTCTATCTCCACATTGCGCCACGCGCCGAAAAGCGCTCTGGGCTACAAACGCTCTTGACGCTTGAAAAAATGATCGTGTTTCGTAACCGAGAAAACAGTTGCGAAAGACGGACGCTGCGTGAACTCGGTCTTGAGCTTGCAGGCAAAACCAAGCCTGACCTGATCATCGATCTTACATCTCGCCCGTTCGTACCAGATAACAACACCCGCGTTCTTGCTCCTTCCTATGATGGAACACGAGGTGAGCCCGCGCTTGCAGGCTTGCTCCTTTCCAAAGGCGCACCATTGATGACAATTGATGATTTGACGAACCATAAAACCATTGCAAGCGGCACGCCCTCACTCGAAGCTGCACAAGGGTTGAGCGGGGCATTGGAAGCCGTTTATTCACGATTTATCATGTTGCTAAAACGTGTTTTGCAAGGCTTAGAAGATGAAACGACGATCACGCCGTTTCAATATTTCACCCCTTTGTCCTCTATTCACCATTCAAAGCACCTTGCTAAAAATGTCGCGAACTACATCATTCGTGAAATCTATCAGCTGTGTTGCTATTCTGGCCATTGGCGCATTGGCTATCGGTTTATTGATGGCAATGGTGTTTTAGAGAATAAGAACCTTACTGGGGCACCGTGGCAACTTATCGATCACCCTTACAATCACTTTTATGCTGACCCTGTTTTATTCAATCATGAGGGTCGTGATTACTTGTTTTTTGAAATGCTCGATCATCATGTCGGCAAAGGCACTTTGGCCGTTATCCGCTTTGATGAAAACGGCAATCCGGGGCCAACTGAGCCTGTGTTGGAAGAACCGTGGCATTTATCCTATCCCTTCATGTTCAAATGGCAGGGTGATATTTGGATGATCCCTGAAAGTTCAAACAACAACGATGTCGCGGTTTACCGTGCAACGGACTTTCCGCTAAAATGGGAACGGCACGAAACGTTGTTGAGCGGGCTTGAAGCTGCGGATGCTACGATTATTGAGTTCAACGGAGCATGGTGGATGTTTGTTGTTGAGCGCGAAGGGCTTGGCGGATATTCAGATACCCTATGCATTTATAAAGCAGACAACCCGCTTGGCCCATGGACAGCACACCCACAAAACCCCGTTTTGATCGACCATAAATCTGCCCGCCCTGCAGGCAATATGGTGATTAAAAACGACAAACTTTGGCGGCCTGTTCAAGATTGTGAAGCAGGCTATGGTGCCGCATTAGGATTGGCTGAGGTGACGCAGTTAGATGACGAAGGCTTTGACCAACGCATCGATACGGTTATTCAACCTGGTGGACCAGAATGGCCAGGGCGTAAAATCCACACCCTCAACCGCGTTGGACGGTTAGAAGTGATTGATGGTTGCATCTATCGCCCGCGCATGAAAGCGCTTGGCAATTTTTCTGATAATTTATACAAGCCAAGATAACATTGCCGCTAGATCGCTCTTTCTTTAAAGTCGAAGTATGACAGATCCACTTCGGTATATTGATCGCACCCGCGCCTATTATTTAGCGCTCGGCTATGACGCGCCGTATGTATGGGCGAAAAATTCCGACATCCCATTCACGCGATTACAAAAACCATTGTCAAAAACCAAGGTTGCACTGGTAACGACAGCCGCTCTTTTTGATCCTGCAAAAGGGGATCAAGGCCCGAACGCTCCTTATAATGGTGGCGCAAAATTTTATACGCCGTACCTAGCTCCTGTTGAAGATGCGCCTAAAACAGGCATCTCTCATATTGCCTATGACCGCAAGCACAGCCCTGCAACAGACGAACAAGCTTGGCTACCTTTGAATACTTTAAAGCAAGCGGCGAACGATGGTTTGATTGGTGGGGTCACAAAGCATTTTCACGGCCTACCAACAAACCGATCACAACGAGCAACAATTGAAGACGATGCGGTACTCCTGCTTGAGGCGCTCAAGCGTGATCAAGCAGACGCCGCAATTATCGTTCCCAACTGCCCAGTTTGCCATCAAAGCGCAACGCTTGCAGCTCGGTATCTGGAAGAAGCAGGCATGCCGACTGTGGTGATGGGTTGCGCGAAAGATATTGTTGAAAGTGCGGGCGCACCACGATTTGTTTTCTCTGATTTTCCGCTCGGCAATGGCGCGGGCAAACCGCACGATGAAGCGTCTCAAAAAGAAACCTTAGCGCTTGCTTTAAACTTGCTAGATCAAGCAACCAGCCCTGGAACCGTGAACAATTCACAAGTCTGGTCTCGCGACCATACTTGGAAAGAGGATTATTCTAATCCAGAAAAATTGAGCCCAGAAGAGCTTGCCCAAAAGCGAGCGGCATTTGATGCAGGTAAACAAGCCGCCAAATCTGTTCGCTAGGCAGCAGGCGCTTGTGCAATTGCCCTTGTTAGCTCGGTCAAATCTGAAGCATAGGTTTTAACAGCTTCTTTGCCCTTTGGCGTGAGTGCATAAACACCACGATCTACCCGCTCAAACCAACCATAATGATCATCAGCCATAATACGCCGCGCCGTCTCAACAGCGGTCATTTTGGCAACCTCGGCTGCTTTCGTTGGACCGTTTTGATCCAAAGCCCCCAAACATCGAAGCGCATCTTGACGGTAAGCTGTCATAATGGTTGTTCGAGCAGCGCCGCCTTTGTTGGGATCACCCACACGGCGTGAAAACTCTCGCAGTAAGCGCCCTTTTTTGACCTTCGAAGGGCGCGGCTTATAGGGTTCGGGATCAAGATGGGTTTCAACAAAACCATCTTTCAACCGCACGGTCATCAAGCCAAGACCAAGCCGTCGGCACAACGTTTTGTTGCGCTTTAAACTCTTCAAATAAGCTTTGTTCGTGCCACGCGGGACCGCGATATAAACATGGTCAGAAAGACTTTGGCGCTCGATCGCTTGGTGAAAGAGTGTGAGCGAGAAAGCTGTTTTCAACTCAACAATAATCGGATCTTCTTCGCCTCGTATCGCAACGATATCAGCAGCAGCCACTTCGCCTTTAACCTCATAACCCTGCCCTTCCAGCAACGTCTTCACGGGCTGGTAGAGATCGGTTTCAGCAATTTTCGGCTTCTTCGCCATACAGTTCACATGCTCCGTCGGTCATTCGCCGTGTGCGGGGCGAATCATCTGACAACAAGGATAGCAAAGAGCGGTTTACGGAACATGGATGCAGCGGACACAGCCCTAAAGCTTAAAGACATCGCCTTCTCGAGCAAGGCCACAATTTGGGAAGCGCGCTTTTGCATCTTTTTCAATTTGAAGCAGCTCAGCGTCGGTGCGTGAATACATGTGATGAAACAAACGCCATTTTTGCACATTGGCTGCTTCGCAAATCTCACCAGCCTTGCCCCAATGAGTATGTCCAAACCCGCGATGCTGCTCATAGTCATGAGGGGCATAAGTTGAATCTGCAAAGACCAGCCCAGCACCTGATAGAAAGTCCACAAGGGTCGCATCTTTTTCACCGTCATCATGTTCAAAGTCGCCGGTAAATGCGAAGCTCTTGCCATTGTCTTTGTTCACACGATAAGCGGTACACCCACCAGGATGATTAACAGCTGACGTTTGCACTGAAACGCGCTCGCCTATCTGCAAAACATCGCCTTTGCTGAAAGTCTCATATGATGCCGTGTTTTTGAAAATATCCATGGAAATAGGGAAAAACGGACGGCTTAAGAATGCATGCAAAACATCAAGCGTACTGCCATGCTTTTCAGAGCCTGCTGACCATATGGTTGTTTTGAATTCTGGATTCAATAATGGGGCGAAAAATGGAAGGCCACTAATGTGATCAAAATGGAAATGCGTAAAAAGCAGATCAATTTTGCGCACGTCTTGCGTCAATAAATACTCTCCAAGAGGTATTATGCCGCTGCCTGCG
Source organism: Hyphomicrobiales bacterium (assembly GCA_039973685.1). Taxonomy (NCBI): domain Bacteria; kingdom Pseudomonadati; phylum Pseudomonadota; class Alphaproteobacteria; order Hyphomicrobiales; species Hyphomicrobiales bacterium. The sequence goes on along the minus strand of JBDWKL010000019.1, from coordinate 38,893 downwards.
TCAATGATGATGACACGGTCGCAACTTCTTACCATGATGGAGGTGGTGTTTGCCCCAACAATGCTCGGTTCACTCTTACCAACAGTTACCGACCCGCGCGCCCCCCAGGTTGATACCTCAAATGTCATATTCAAACTTCCAAACTCAACACCACCTTAGCTTCCCCCACTTCGATGGCTTAAATGCCTAATAAGAGCACTTTTTGACTAAACCGCACATTTCCCAAAAAATATACAGGCATCATCTGACTATGTGACGAATTTGATCACTTATGCAGTAAACAGTTTCAGGTGCCCCACCTGCTCAACCACCGATCGAGATCATCACGGCAACGACATTCACGAACTATCAGGATAGTTCAGTGAAGTTTCCTTGATAACTGTTTCACAAAAATCAGCAGAACGATGTGACTTTTTGCACATCGCTAACAATGCAACTTGTGCTAATCTCCAGCCCGTTTTTAAGGCCAATTACCAATCGCAAAGCTCATCTATAATTGGCGTCATAAAGAGTGTCATTTTAAACAACTCATCATTTTATTTCAGCCTACAACGCAATCACCTTTTGCATCGTGGGCTTTTTATATCTATATTAGCGATGCTGCTTGCAGCTATGGCAATAAATGGCCTGCGTAATAAACCTATCGGACCCGGGGGCGGTACCCGGCGCCTCCACCAAAACCCAGTTGAATGATTGGCTGGTTTTTGGCGGGGGCGAAATAGGATCGACGAGGGCGTAAAGGTTGAGCTTTTGCTCGGTATGATACCACCGTTATCGGGTCAAATCAGTAGTTGCAAATGACAACACAGCTGAAGGTTTTGCAGTCGCTGCGTAATGCGGTGCCTAAAAAGCCGACTTAAAGTCCCTTTGGTTTAGCACCTTTGGGCGGGGTCCGGCGGCACCTGGCAACAGAAGCTGCCACTTTTTTCTTTTTTGTGGATCACTCTTGCATTTGTCTGTGGGATTGGCCTTGAAATAGTTAATGTCTCTCTCGACATTGCAAACAAATAACCTATGATTGAACGATGGCTGAAGATTTAATTAGATATGATGTGCTAGCTCAAGAAGCGATGCGTGGCGTTGTCAAAAAAGTTTTGACCGAGGTTTTGCGTGTGGGCCTTCCTGGCGAGCACCATTTCTACATCACCTTCAACACGCAAGCGCCTGGCGTACGCATTTCATCGCGTCTGCGTGAACGTTACCCTGAAGAAATGACCATCGTGGTTCAACACCAATTTTGGGACATGGAAGTCAACAGCCAGTCCTTTGAGATTGGTCTTGCCTTCTCCGGTGTTCCAGAGCGGCTCCTTGTACCATTCGGTTCAATCAAAAGCTTTGTTGATCCATCTGTTCAATTCGGCCTGCAATTTGATTTGTTGGAAGACGAGCATATCGACGAAGAATTGACTGAAAATGACGAGAAAACCTCAACGGCCTTAGGCGCCATTGCACCGACAGCTCTTTCTATCGCGGGCCAAGATCTCGATGAAGCCGCTGAGGCTGAAGAAACCACGGAAGCATCCCTTGAGGCGACGCAAGAAGAAGCTTCTTCAAAAGAAAAAGACGCTTCCACTAAAAATGACGGCGAACCAGCATCAGCTGATGTTGTATCGTTAGATGCTTTTCGCAAAAAAGCGGAATAGTGAAGTCGCGCCATGTCAGACGTAATCAATCTTAGACAGGCACGAAAACAGCGTGATCGTGACAACAAAGAAAAAAACAGCGCGGTTAAACGTGTGCAATTTGGCATAAAAAAATCCGAGCGCGACATCGTTGAATTCACACGGAACAAGCTCAATAAAAATCTTGATGGTCACAAGCTCGACAAGCCAGAATCTGAAATAGAATAGGCAGCGCTTGCGATGAAACGCTCCATCACATTAAGTGGCCATCGAACCAGTGTATCTTTGGAAAAACCGTTTTGGGATGCGCTGGGCGCATTAGCTCAAGAACAAAATACAACCCCAACGAACCTGATTGCAGATATCGACAATCAGCGTTTGCCTGATGACAATCTATCGTCGGCAATTCGGGTGCACATCCTCAAAACTTATCAGCAACGAGCTCTAAAAAATACGGAGCACTTAGGCGCTTAGTTGCCAAAGTTTGGACGCAACTCAAGCGGTGCGCTGGCGGCTGGAATATCCGTTCGTGCATCTTCTTCAAGCCGCCGTAATTCTTCATCGATATTGATTGGTTGATTGGCCAGTCTCTCGCGCTCGGCAGCACGGTTGGCAGCGGCTTGAGCTTGGCTGCGCGCCTTCTCTCTCGCCGCACGCTCACGCGCTGCCTGCTCTTCAATCGCCTCAAGACGTAACCGTTCTTGTTCCTCTTCAAGGCGTTGTTGTTCTTCCTCTAACAATCGCTGCTCACGGGCAACCTCAGATGAGACCCAACGGGCATAGCGGGACAAGCGTTGCTTTTCCAAAATATCTGCTTGCAAGATCTCGACACGTTTAACTTCTTGTTCAAAACGACGAACCGTCAAATAGCTGAGCAATGGCTGAAGATCGAGGCTCCTTGCTGGGTTTTCTAAAGCCCCCTCAAACAACACACCAATCTCTGGCGTTGACCCACTAACCGGCGTTTTATCAACCGTTGCTGGATCAACAGATAAAGCCATGCTGCCTTTCATAGTGAGTTCAGGCAGATCAAAACTTGCTGAAACATTAGAGCGCACATCCGCATTATTCAAAGATGTATTAGCAACCCGCGCAACACCAGATGTCATCGTGAATGATGCTTCAGCCTTCTTCACCTCCAAAACGCCTGCATCAAGATGGCTCTCGATAAGAGGGCGCAGGGTTTCATCATCAAGGGTGAGACCATCTTTATCAGCAGCTTCCAAAATCAGACCGAAAGCAGAGGGGTTGATGCGTCTGATCCGACCATCACTTAGGCTCAAAGAACCACCACCGCCAAGCGTATTCACCACGGCGTCTACACTGCGGCCTGTTCCTTCAAATTGAATGGACCCAGATACATCGCCTTCAACCAAAGGGCGCTGGTCGTCTTGCCAAAAAAGATCAGATGCACTGACTTTGGCAAGCTCCATCAAGCCAGACACTGTGACCGCGCCGCCCGCATTTTCAAACCGCATGGAACCACTGATTTCTCCACCGCCAAATTGCGCCTTCAAATCGTTGAAAACTAGGCTATCTTCCCGCAACCGCAGCATGACGCTTGGCTTGTTCAGTTCGATACTCTCACTAATCTCAAAAGCTTGCCCTGATAGTTTGATATCCGCTGAAACCTTTTCAAGATAAGGTTCGTTGAACTGGGCTTGCGACCAATTTGATATGGCGTCACCGTTTTCTTCGTTGGGGTCATCTGCAGCAAGATGCGCTTCTCCAACACCATCAGGTGAGATCGACAAATCGACTGGCGTGATGATTTCACCTGTACCAAGGGCCGAGAGCCAGTTAAGAGATAATTTCTCAACCTGCAAATCACCGTTCCAACGCCACGGTTTGTCAGAATTTAAAGCTTGCCCAACAAAACTAAGCGCACCAGAAACCTCTTGGCCTTCAAGCGAACCTGTTAATTCCTTGAATTCGCCCTTTAGTCCTGCACCTGAGAGCTTTGCAGAAAAGTTGCCTGATGAACCAAGCCCACTTGCAGGCAGCGTGAAGCCGAGCATCTGCAACATCGGCTCAACGTTTTGCCCGTCCAAACTTGCATCCATCTCGTAGCGCGGTGGCTTTGCTTCTTCGAGGAAAACAATACCGTCGGATTTCGTGCGAACCTCTTCAAGCAGAAGGTCCGTTTTAAGCGCGATGCCCGTTGTCCCTTTGCCACGGGCAATAATGTCAATTTCCGCCGGCCCAGATGTGCCCACATCAAACGCTGGCCAACCCAGCTGCTTTAAGAGGGCCGTGCCATCATCATAGGTGGAAACAAAAGAAAGCTCGACATCGCCCTCACGCGCCTTTTGCCAATCACCAACAAACCGCATACCCGCTCGCATGTCGCCAGTACCAAGTGATCCGGTAATCGTTGCCGCAAAATCACTGGCGCTTCGGTCTTGTTTTTGATCGCCAGAAAAATTGACCTGCACATCGAGCGGAACGAAGGCAGAGCCATATCGCTTTAAGTGGTTGAGCATCTCATGATTAGGGAACAAGGCGTCACCCAGTTTGACCAGACCCTTTGTATTATCCGCCTTGATCGATCCTAAAAGTCTGCCAGCAGGATTAGTCAGAACATCTTTGATAGACCCTGAAATATCAATTTCAGCTCCAGCAAACTCTGCAATTTTCAAGGACCCAATATCAATCTCATTATCTGAGATTTTCAAATCAATGAGCGCATTACGACCTTGCACAGCCTGCGTGATCATGGTGTCGGCTTGCAACTTCACCGTCACAACATCTTGCGAGCCGAAGCCAGAAACATTTCCCTCGCCAACAAATAGCGCGGTCAATGCCTGGATTACATCAAGATTAAGGCTCTTTGCAGTTAGGTTGGCATCAAATCTATTTTGGCGTTCTGATACTTTGCTGAACGCCATTTTGCCACCAAGGTCAGAAGGGCCAATTACAGCTTTTAGATCAGATAGGCGAACCGCATTTTCTTCAGCAGAAATTTTGCTTGAAAGCCGAAAATCACGCACACGAAGGCGTCGAACATCATCGCCACTTTTTGGCCGCCACCAGCGCGCTAGCGAAATTGGACGGTCCGAGTTTATTTCCAGATCACCGTCGAGCAAGAATGCATCGCCTGTTTCAACAAGGCCTTCAAATCCAACCCGCGTTGTGCCGGGTAAAATCGCACCGAAATCCTCGATCTTCCAACCTTGCTCATTGGGCGTTGCATCAAAGTGTACAGAGCGCACAACATCACCACCCACAACGACGCCAGGAACATCAAAACTGATCGTACCTGGAATTGGAGGCTTTGGTAGACCACGAATGATATTCATCACGACGGTGCTGGCATCTTGCAGAGAAATTGGCTCTTCGACCCCCTTACCATACGCACGATCAAGATCGATTTGCCGCGAAGAAACAACTGCCTGAAAACGCACATCCCCATCCAAAGGAACACGCAATGATCCGTTCAAACTGAGAGGTGCCTCGCGCGCACCGTCTTCAAAGATTGCTTGGCTTAATAAGAACTTCGTCCGATCTAATTCAAACAGACCAGCTAACTCAAAACGAGAACTTGGTTCGGGGGCATCTTCACCGGTTTTACGTGGTGTGCGGCGAGGACGAACCAGCATACTACCTTTATAGGTTAAACCAGTCGCTTGCTTGCCTGCAGCAGGCAACAACACATCGCCATCAAAAATTCCATCAAGACCAAGGTCTTTAGGCAACAAGGTTGTTTTGACCCGTATTTTATTGTCAGAAAACTTGCCCGTCGCAAGCTTGAAATCAAAAGGATCATCGCCCTGCTTTGCTTGCCCTTCAAGCTTCCATGGACCAATCAACGATTGGGCAGTCACCGTTGCGTCGATGTCTTCAACGGAAAAAGAACGTAGGGTTTTTTGATCGACAAAATAAATCGCTCCACTGCGGATCGCGACAGGACCAAGCTTTACTTGAAACCCCTCATCAAGGCTCGCGCTAGCATTATTCAAAGCCCAGTTTGTTTTGCCATCCGTCCCAACACGAAAACTTGCCTGCGGCGCATCCAGCTCCATGTCGATAACGTTTATTTTTCGACTTAAGAGCGCAATAAGTTCGACCCGAACTTTCAAACGCCCAGCGCTCATCAAAGGCTGTTCGCCTTTTTTACCAACCTCAATATCGGTAAAGGTAAAGGTCGGGATCGGTAGAAACTTCGCGTCCGCTTCCCCCTTCACAGTAACCTTGTGCCCGATCAAAGCACTGGCTTCACGTTCAAAAGTTTCGCGGTGATCTGACCAATCAATAAAAAACGGGACGACAAGCACTGCAACGAGAGCAACGACAATCAAACCGCCAATTGTAATAAATAATTGATTCAGCTAACCATTCCTCGATAAAAATTACTCAGACATATAAACCGCCGCTTACAACTGCCTGATACGAACACTCATGAAAGCAAGCAATTAACTGTGTCGTCAATAAGGATTTTAGCCTAAAGCAATGAATTCTGCGCGAGATTTAACAAAAGCGCTCCGCGCCCGCCAATTGCGCTTGCGAGTAACGATCACCATGCGCAAATCCAACGGGCAAGATTTTCTCGATTGCAGCAAGGTCGTCACTGCTTAAATCAATATCAATGGCGGATACATCATCAGCCAGATTGGTCGGTGAACGTGTGCCCGGTATCGGGATCATGTGCTCCCCCTGCGCTAAAATCCAAGCAATCGCTAAGGCTGGCGTGGTCACGCCCATGGTGCGGGCCAATTCTTTAAACGGCTCGATGGCTTTTGCATTGTAAGAAAAATTAGGCTCCAAAAAACGCGGATTGTTTTTACGGAAATCATCATTGGCAAAACTTGATGGATCAGGCGTCTTTTCCGCAAACACACCGCGCCCCAATGGTGAGAACGGAACAAAGGCAACGTCCAATTCTTTGCAGGTTTGAATAACGCCAAGTTCTGGCATTCTTACCCACAAAGAATATTCACTTTGAACAGCCGCGACAGGACGAACCGCATGGGCGCGTCTCAGCGACCCTGGCGAAATTTCAGAAAATCCAATCCCGCCAATTTTACCCTCATCAACAAACCGCCCCAAGGTATCCATCACCTCTTCAATCGGACGCTCGGCTTCACGACGGTGGATATAATAAAGATCGATATAATCGACACCCAGATGGGTCAGCGTTTTCTCAAGTGATGCCCGCAGATGTTCCGGCGAATTGTTAAAGCCACGAACATTGGTTTCAGGGTCGCGGTAAATACCAACTTTACTGGCAATCTTAAACCTGTTGGGATGGTCTTTGATAAAGCGTCCGATAATCTGCTCTGATAAACCGCCGCCGTAGACATTGGCAGTATCGAGAAAATCCACGCCAAGGTCTAATGCCTTAGAAAGCGTTGCGCGGCTTTCTTCTTCATTGGTCTCGCCATAAGCGCCGGTAATGTTCCAACATCCCAAACCAATCGCGGACACCATTGGTCCGCCCTGCCCTAACTGACGCTTTTTCATGAACTTAAACCCTCCCGTTTATTCAGTTTATACCCTTATCAGCTTTTCCATGACGACCTCCACTGGTTTTTGCGCGAAGTTCGCGATATTGAGAAGGACGAGGAGAAAACATCATGCGTCTAGTCATTCCACCACCCGTTCAAGGGGTTATTGCCGCCGTCTTAATGTGGGCATTTGCTAAATTCGTTCCAGCGCTCAACACACCGTTTAATGGCAGCCTTAAATTAGCAATTGTTGTTGGCGCGTTCGGCCTCGCTATTGAGTTTGCGGCGATGTTCATGTTCTTGCGAGCAAAGACCACCGTTAGCCCACTTTCTCCGCAAAAAACGGAAAGCCTAGTGGTAAGCGGCCTTTATAAATACAGCCGCAACCCCATGTATCTTGGCCTTGCGTTCCTCTTGATTGCCTATGCAGTCTGGCTTTCCAACCCGCTGTCTACCCTTGTGATATTGGGCTTTGTGTGGTGGATCAACAAATTTCAAATTGAGCCAGAAGAAGAAATTCTGCGCGAAAAATTTGGCAATGAATATATTGAATACCACGACCGCGTTGGCCGCTGGTTTTAATTATTTGAGGGCTTTGGGAGGAGACCACCATGATTACTTATCTTAAATCCAGCAAGACAGCGGACGAACGGGCAGAAGATGACGTTGCTGTTCGTGCTGTGGTTGAAGCAACGTTGAAAGACATTGAACAAAACGGCGATCAGGCTGTCCGTGCATTCTCAGAAAAATTTGATAAATACAGTCCGCCGCAATTTCGCCTGACCCAATCAGAAATTGAAGCTGCCATGAGCCGCGTCTCTGACCGCGACATGGAAGACATCAAATTTGCCCAAACCCAAATCCGAACTTTCGCAGAAGCTCAACGTGCCTCCATGACGGATATTGAAGTTGAAACGATGCCGGGCGTAATACTGGGGCATAAGAACATCCCCGTGCAGTCGGTTGGTTGTTATGTGCCAGGCGGTAAATTCCCAATGGTCGCGTCCGCGCATATGTCTGTGCTCACAGCATCGGTCGCTGGTGTGCCTCGTATTGTCGCCTCTGCCCCACCACAAAACGGCGAACCACATCCAGCAATTGTCACCGCGATGCATTTGGGCGGCGCCCATGAAATTTATGTCCTTGGTGGCATTCAAGCGGTTGGTGCAATGGCGCTTGGCACGGAAACAATTGACCCCGTGCACATGCTTGTTGGACCGGGCAATGCCTATGTTGCAGAAGCCAAACGACAACTATTTGGCCGCGTTGGAATTGACCTATTTGCTGGCCCCACAGAAACCATGGTCATCGCTGACGAGACCGTGGACGCTGAGCTTTGCGCAACGGACCTACTTGGACAAGCCGAGCACGGTTACAATTCGCCTGCGGTCCTCCTCACTAATAGCGAAAAACTTGCTCGCGATACGATGGACGAAATCGAGCGCTTGCTGAAAATTCTCCCCACAGCTGAAACAGCCAGTGCTTCTTGGAGAGACTACGGCGAAGTGATCTTATGCGATACCTATGACGAAATGCTTCAAGTAGCAGACGACATTGCCTCCGAACATGTTCAAGTGATGACAGACCGCGATGATTGGTTCTTAGAAAACATGGTGTGCTACGGAGCACTTTTCCTAGGGCCGCGTACCAATGTTGCCAATGGTGACAAGGTTATTGGCACAAACCACACACTGCCTACGAAGAAAGCGGGCCGATACACGGGCGGGCTTTGGGTCGGCAAGTTTTTGAAAACGCACTCCTACCAAAAAGTACTCACCGATGAAGCCGCCACCCAAATGGGTGCCTATTGCTCTAGACTTTGCATGTTAGAAGGTTTTGTTGGACATGCTGAACAAGCCAATGTGCGCCTACGCCGATATGGTGGCCAAAATGTCCCTTATGGAGAAGCCGCGAAATGACCTTACCCAAAACGCCATCTTTCAGATTAGACAACAAACGCGCCCTTATAACAGGTGGTTCTCGCGGCATCGGCCTTGGTGGTGCGGTAGCGCTTGCGGAAGCGGGGGCACATGTTGTCATTACCGCCAGAACGGCGGATGAGGTGAACGCATCGGCTGCTGAAATCAGAGAAGCAGGCTATAACGCGGACGCGGTGGTTTTGGATGTTACCGACCTTGATGCGCTCAATGCTTTCATCAACGATCAAGCACCGTTTGACATTCTGTTTAACAATGCAGGCACCAACAAGCCCACGCCATTCATTGATGTGACACCAGATCAATATGACACGATCTCAAACATCAATTCACGCGCGGCCTTCTTCGTAGCGCAAGCCGTTGTGAAAAAGATGATAGCGGCAGGTAAAGGTGGCTCGATCATTCACACATCTAGTCAAATGGCCCATGTGGGTGGTCTGGATCGCTCTGTCTATTGCCAAACCAAATTTGGCATTGAAGGCTTGACGAAAACCATGGCTCTTGAGTTGGCGGAACATAAAATCAGGGTCAACACCATTTGCCCCACCTTCATTAGAACGCCGATGACGCAATCCACATTTGACGATCCAGAACGCGTTGCTTGGCTCACGTCCAAAATCAAGCTTGGGCGTGTGGGTGAGATTGAAGATATTATGGGTGCCGTGCTCTACCTTGCAAGCGATATGTCAGCGCTCGTTACAGGCTCGTCTTTGTTAGTGGATGGCGGCTGGACCGCTGACTAAGCCTCAGGGGCGAGACCCTAATGCTCGCCAGAGACCCGCTCGATGTTGGCGCTACAGGCAGACAATTTATCTTCCAATTGATCAAAGCCACGATCGAGGTGATAGACGCGATTAACCGTCGTCTCACCTTCAGCAACCAAGCCCTCAATAGCCGAGTGGAAAGCCATGGTGTGATGCTGCTGCTTGATCCATGCATTAAAAATCTAATTGCGGACAGTATCAATTAACGTGACAAGGACCAAAATAGGTAATCTGAGTTTTAAAATTTACTTGAAAATTATATTTTATTTTCGTGCAAGGGTTCTATAACTAAATCAATTGCAATCAGATAAAGTGATTTTTATAATTTTATCCTTCGAAAATTTAAAGTTGGATTGTCAATCACCCATTGATATACGAGACTGGACTCGCATGCTATGCCGATGAAATTTATTGATAAGTATCTATACAATCATTTTTGGGTGATGGAGCCTGTAGATTATAGTGGGATCAAAAATTTTGAAAAAAAATTATGGTTTATGTTATTTTCAATTTATCCAATTATATTTTTTTCATGGTTTTTTATTTTTTTATTTTTGCCAAAAGAGGGCTCAGTTTTTTTATTCAATAAAGTTTTAAATATTCCGGTTTTTGATTTTGGAATAACAAAAAAAATTTTCATATTTTAGTTGAAGCACTTCCGCAACGTGAAATTATTGCGATGAATAAATTTATTTTCAGAAAATTGAATTTTCTTAGTTTGTACGCAAGCACATTAGTTAATTTTTGTTTAATTTTATTTCTTACAAATATAACGGAAATAAAAATATTTGAAAAAAAGGGAAGATATAATAAATTTATATTTATCTTTATTGCTTTTATTTATATTTATTTAACGGCATCTGTTAGGGGTATATACTACGGCCCTTTTTATTATTTTCTTGAATTTATTATGTATCATGGGGGGGTGGCCGCATTTTTCGTTTTATTTTTCATTTTATGTAGAAATTTTATTTGTAAATAAGTTAATTGTTAGGGCGCTGCCACGTTAATTGAGATGTCAACACATGGATCAAGCGGCAGCTCTAGTCACGGCTTTTCACTCGGCCATCGCGGTGAGACGATGAATGTCAGCTTGAAGAGCGTTGTGTTTTGAGCGGGATCGAACGTCCTCTTCGAGGAGCGCGCCATCTTCATCAACGGCACGCCGCAACCAATGTTTCTTACCACCGACGTTTGTAACGAACAGCTACTTAGCTCATGCCGAAGCGTCTAGACCAACCACCATTGCCACTGAACTAATATGACAAAACTGCCCCTAGTGCTCGCCCGAGACTCGCTCAATGTTGGCGCCGCAGGCAGACAATTTATCTTCCAACTGATCAAAGCCACGATCGAGGTGATAAACGCGATTAACCGTCGTCTCACCTTCAGCAACCAAGCCCGCAATAACCAGCGACACCGAAGCCCGAAGGTCGGTTGCCATCACTTCAGCACCGGTCAGCGTATCAACACCTTCAATCGTTGCTACTTGGCCATCAAGCGAGATATTCGCACCGAAGCGGGCGAGTTCTTGAACGTGCATGAAGCGGTTTTCGAAAATTGTCTCGGTGATTTTTGATGTGCCATTTGCCTTCGTCATCAAAGCCATGAATTGAGCTTGAAGGTCGGTTGGGAAACCAGGGAATGGGTCTGTCACCACATCCACAGGCTGAATGCCGCCACCATTGCGGCGCACACGAATGCCTTCTTTGGTTTCAGTAATTTCTGCACCCGTTTGACCCAAAACATCCAATGCATTTTGGAAGAGATCGCCACGTGCGCCTTCTAGCATCACGTCGCCACCCGTCATCGCAACAGCCATGGCATAAGTACCTGCTTCAATGCGATCAGGCAGCACTTGGTGGTGGGCACCGTAAAGCTCGTTCACGCCTTGAATGGTGATCGTTGATGTACCAGCACCAGAGATTTTTGCACCCATTTTAATGAGGCAATCAGCGAGATCTTTTACTTCAGGCTCGCGGGCTGCATTTTCCAATACAGTCTCGCCTTTGGCCAAAGTCGCCGCCATCAACAGCGTATGAGTGGCACCAACTGAAACGGTTGGCATTTCATAACGATTGCCAACAAGCCCACCTTTGGCAGATGCCAATACGTAGCCGTTTTCAATTTCAATATCAGCGCCGAGAGCGCGCAAACCATCAATGAAGAAATCAACAGGCCGCGTACCAATTGCACAACCGCCCGGCAGCGAAATTTTCGCTTCGTGCATCCGCGCTAGGATTGGGCCAATAACCCAAAAGCTGGCCCGCATTTTTGAAACCATATTATAAGGTGCTGTCGTATCCACGATATCCTTCGCGGTGAAGTGCACACGTTGACCTTTCAACATGCCAGCACCTGCGCGTTTACCGTCAATGGAATAGTTCACACCGTGATTAACGAGAATGCGGATCAACTGTTCAACATCGCGAAGGCGCGGGAGATTATCCAGCGTCAACGTACCGTCAGTCAGCAAACTTGCGATCATCAACGGCAAGGCAGCATTTTTAGCGCCAGAAATCGGGATCGTCCCATTAAGCTCATTGCCGCCAACTACACGAATGCTGTCCATTGTCTTCTACCCCGTGATCAACCGCTTCAACTTGCTGGTTGATGTATTTCATTATGGTTTTACTTGTCAGCCAAGCTGCTAACCCATGTTTAAGGGCAGAATCAAGGCATGCTTACGTTTGAGATTAATTTAAGCGGAGAAAGTTACTATTTATTTTTTTTTGGTGGCTGAATTGGCTTTTCACGAAACTTTCGTGCTTCTGCGGTGTCGCCATCACTATGGGACGCTTCACGCGTCTGCACCTTCCGACGTTTTAAGTTTTCACGCAGGGCAGCAGCCAACCGTTTTTCTCGTTCTTGCTTCGTCTCAGCCATGATCTTGATCGAATTTACTGTGAGGTTTGGTATCAAATCCTGCGGCAATAAAGTCAAGTGTAGCGTTTTTGCCAACAACCCACTTGCAACAAGTGCTGCCCTATGGCAAACGAAGCTCAACACCCAACGTGTTTACTATTTGCTGCCGTAGCTCAGGGGTAGAGCACTCCCTTGGTAAGGGAGAGGCCGAGAGTTCAATTCTCTCCGGCAGCACCATTTTCTCTCAACACTTTATGTCTTGTTCTGGTGCGATCAAAACCACACCACTGCGAGGATTGCGCCTGCAGTGATGTGGCTTCATTTCTCAAATTATACCAATTCAGCGTCTGTCACGATCTCAACCAATGATGGTCCATCATAGGCAAGCGCTTCTGCGATTGCTTTTTCGATTTCCGCTGTTTCCGTCACACGGGTTCCGTGGCCGCCGCATAGTCTGGCAAAGGCTGCAAAGGATGGATTGTGGAGATCGGTTGCCCAGACTTCCCATTCACCTGCTTTTTGCTCTTTCGAGATTTTGCCAAGCTCGGAGTTGTTGAGCAGAATATGCGTGATGTTCATGCCGTATTTCACCGCTGTGGTGAAATCCATTGGGTATTGGCCAAAACCACCGTCACCAGAGATTGAGATAACCTTGCGGCCTGCATATTCTTCAAAGTCTTGTGTTGCAGACCATGCGCCTATGGCCGCAGGGAAACCAAAGCCGATTGAGCCAAGGTAACCAGACATCAACACTCGTTGACCTTTGGTTTCAAAATAGCGACCGAAGGAATAAGTATTGTTGCCCACATCACAAGCAATAATCGCATCTTCAGGGCAAAGCTTGGTAAGCGCGTCGAAGATTGAAACTGAATGGATGCCTTTACCGCGGCTTTCATCAAGACGTGTTTGTTTTTCATCACGCCAAATTTTCCAGCGCTCTGCCAATTCTGGCAATTGATCAACAGCTGGTTTGTAGCCTTTAAGTTTCGGCGCGACAGCCTCACAAAAAGCACCCAACTCACCCCATATCGGCAATTCAACCGGATGGAATTTACCAAGCTGCATACGCTCAAAATCGACCTGAATGATCTTCTTGCCTTGCTCGATACCCGTGTGATTAGAGAACGACGTACCAAGGGCAACAATCAAATCAGATTCGTTCATAAACCAACTGGCAATAGGCGTACCCGAGCGACCGATAACGCCAGCAGCATTAGGGTGGCTGTCTGAGATCAAACCTTTGCCTTTAAAGGTAGTAACAACCGGCGCGCCGATTTTTTCTGCAAAGGCAATGATCGCGTCAAGCGCTTCAACAGCACCGTGGCCGATCACAACCATTGGACGTTTGGATTGTTTGATAAGATTGACCGCAGCTGTAACATCTTCATCTACTGGGATGACAACCGGATTGCCCATTCGGCCATCAGACGTACCTGCAGGCGCATCACTTGGGTTGGTTTGAACATCATCTGGGAAAATCAAATGAGCAACATCGCGCTCTACCAATGCCGTCTTACATGCAAGTGACATAAGCTCTGCGTGCTTGGATGTATCAAGAACGGGTTGTGAGAAACGGGATACGGCATCAAAGGCAGATTTCAGATCAATATCCTGAAACGCACCGGGGCCGAACACTTGAGTTTGGACCTGACCCGTAAGTGCCAAGATAGGCGCACGGTCAACTTTAGCGTCCCATAGGCCTGTAATCAGGTTCGTCGCGCCGGGGCCTGCAATCGTCAAACAGGCGGCTGGCTTGTTGGTCAACTTACCATAGGCTGACGCTGCAAAAGCCGCCGCACCTTCGTGGCGAATACCAACAAAGCTCAATTCTCCAGCAATGTCGCGTTGGCGGATGGCTTCTGAAAGACCAAGGTTTGAGTGACCAACCATGCCGAAAACGCGCTTCACGCCCCAGTTGACCATCGTTTCGGCCATTACGTCAGTAACAGTGCGCTCACGAGGTTCTTCTGCCTCAAGGCCGACAAAGATTTCGCCATCGCGAATATCAACGGGATAAAGCTCTTGGCCTGTGTCTTCGTGTCCCCCTGGAGGAGCACCAGTGAGCGGATCGAAGTCCCAGCCGTGCCAAGGACATCTGATCCAGCACTTGCCGTCGACGCCTTTTTCAATGGAGCCTTCGCCGAGCGGGCCATTTTGGTGAGGACAGCGATTGTCCATTGCAGCCCATTGTCCATCAAAGTGGGAGAGGCACATAGAAACCGTTCGGGCTGTCACTGTTTTGACACGCCCCTCGGGAAGGTCTTCCACATGGCCGACGCTGATCCACTCAAGATTTTCTTTATTCATTTTTCGTCTCCGCACAATTCCAATGGTTTAATTTTCAAATGCAAAATGCATTCAGTGGCCGCTTGTTTTGTCGAATAGCTTTTGAAGCCAAGTCAAAATCAAAAAGACGCCAATCGCCCATATCATCAATTCGAAAGGCGCAAAATCCGTACCGCGCAACCATTTGGCAACAAGGTCTCCTTGAGGCCTGAGTTCTTTCCACTCAAAAAGGCCTGGACGATCCCACAACCTAAAGGCCCAAAAACGGGATACATAAAACAAAACGAAGCCAACAAAGGTTACAATTGCAAGACTGATTACACGTCTCATGGGATCAACCTTACTTTGTTCGGATCAACAAGCAGAACCAGCACGTCGCCGCGTTTTTCAATTTTCGCTTCAATATCCACGAACTGACCAACATAATCATAAAGCTCTTTACCAAGCGGGCCGCCGTTGACATTGCCAATCAACAAAAACTCGTGGCCTTCAACAGGTTGGCTGCTCACGAACACGGGTGGAATATCCCCTTCAAGGCAAAGATTTGCACAGGCCTTATGGGCAAGGCCTCGGCCTGGTTTCATGGCGCCAGCAAGACATTTCCCATCGCAGATTTCCCCTTGAACACGCCATGTGCCAATGGGTGTGCTTTGTGGAATATTGGCTTGGTCTGAAAGCTTTTTGATACCGCGCTTACGAGGAAACAATTGCAGCATATCAAGTTCGCCGCGCTCCAAAATGATCCCTTTTGCTTCCACAAGTTGTCCATCAAGGGCAATGACGGATTTCATGGCGCCGGATTTACCTTGGCCAGAAAGCATCAGCGTGCGTCCGGCTTTGATGCGCTTATTGCCTTTTGTTACATAAAGAAGCGGGTAAGGCTTTGCTTCAATCACGCCTTCTAACGTTTGGCGTCCATAATCAAAGCGAAAACCTGCTTTACCCGGATCATCTTGGGTGCCGCCAATCAAGGCTGCACTGGTGGCAAAAGCCGTTAGAAGCATGATCGATATAAAGCCCAAGAACACGCCTAGGCCTTTTGGAATACCCAAATATCCAACGAAAAAGGGTTTATTCTCTGGGCTCATTATTGTGCTCCTGCAAGTGAAAGAGGGACTGGCTCAACATAGGTGCCTGGTGGATTAGCGTTCGGGTCAACCATCACGGCGTCCCCTTGAATGCTGACACGGTAGGTCGGAACGGTTTCAGTAAACGGTGCCGGTGAACGGCCACTTCTCACATCATATTGGAAACCATGCCATGGGCAGGTGACGAGACAATCAATCACTTTACCCTCGCCCAGCGGCCCGTTTTGGTGAGCACAGGCATTTGAGATAGCAGACAATTTGCCCTCTTGTAGATAAACAGCAACACGCTCACCTTCAGACAATTGCACGATCTTGGCATATCCTTCGCTCATTTCGCCGACATCACAAACCTTCACCCATTCAGCGTTACGGTCAACAAACCGATCGCCATGTTTGCGTTCATGAAGGGCTGCAAGCAGATGCAACAAAGCAACGATCAAACCACCCAAGATGAAGATCACCGTGAAGGTATGGTTTTGCTGATCTTGCAAGATACCGAAACTCACATGAGCGACCACGGATATATAGGCAGCATAGACAAGATAATGCACACTTTTCCAAATGCGTGGCGTAAAGAACTTCATCCAAAAATCATGGCTCGTCACAGCCAAAATGATGAGGCAACTCAGAGAAAATATGCCGAAGACTTCAAAGGGAAAACCTGAAAGTTGCCCATAGCTGGTGTTGGCATTCAAAAGTGCTTCATATTTGTCTGATGATGAAAACGCAAAATACCAGTTGATGATATAGCTCGCGTGGGTAATGCCGACAAAAGCAGTCATCACACCGAAATGGCGACGGTTATATAGAAGCGGCAAGAAGCGCTGATCGAGACGAGCGAGCGGCCCGATACATAAAATCACCGTCAGCATCAAAAACGCACAAGATCCAAAAGCACGGGCATTATGCACGCGGCCATCAATGCGGCCTGCATTGTCCAACAAGGCTGGTGTGTAGTTGATGAACAAGTAGAGATAGGCAAATACACTCACCAGCATAACGGCGTTGTATTTCCATTTATTAGGGTTCCACTGAACGGGGGTATATTTAACACTCATTGAGCTTGCTCCTGTTCGGCAGTTTCAGCAGGTGCAATCTTTTGCGGTGTAAAGTCAGCTGGCCATTGTTGGCGCAGTGAAAGGCCTGCAACCATGATGGAAGGAATTGCGACCACAAACAAAATTGCCACCCAAAAATGAGCATTACGCGGCGATTTATGGCGTTTATCCCATGCATCTTTACCGCTCTCAAGTATGTACCAACGCCATAGAATCAACGGCCAAATAATCAAAACAGCAGGAACAAGTAGAGGACGAAATACATAAGCGCCTTGTGCATCTTCATCAATACGGTCAATGCCAACTGTCAAAAACACTACGGCAATGACGGCGCCGATGGTCAGCCAGATTTGGAGGCCGTAAAGGATTACTTCCGCTTGGTTCATGCTACACCACCATAAGAAACGCCGGTAAGATCGGCCATTTCCCGCTTCCAAGTTGTGAGGTCGTCACTGTTGAATTTAGACAGATGGTCATGGCCGCAAGCACGCGCCATAACTTGCATCAATTCTACGGACGCATCAAAAAAGTTGGTCAATTGACGCGCTGATTTTTCGACAATCAGACGGTTCGCCAAATGCGGTTTTTGTGACGCGATACCAACTGGACAGTTATTGGTGTGGCAAGCGCGCATAGCAATACAGCCAATCGCTTGCATGGCAGAATTTGAAAGCGCAATCGCGTCAGCACCAAGCGCCAATGCCTTGATGAAATCTGCTGGCTTACGCAAACCACCTGTGATGACGAGCGTTATGTCTTGTCGCCCAAGATTGTCGAGATGACGACGGGCGCGAGCAAGTGCGGGAATGGTTGGCACAGAGATATTATCGCGGAAGATAATCGGCGCTGCACCTGTACCACCGCCACGGCCATCAAGGATGATGTAATCAACGCCAACCTCAAGGGCAGCATCAATATCTTTCTCAATGTGTTGAGCAGAAAGTTTGTAGCCGATTGGTATTCCGCCTGTACGGTCACGCACTTCGTCGGCGAATTCTTTGATTTGGCTTGGCTCTGTCCATTCTGGGAACCGCGGTGGTGAAATAGCGTCATCGCCTGGGTTTAGCCCACGCACTTCTGCAATTTTTCCATGTACTTTATTGCCCGGCAAGTGGCCGCCCGTGCCTGTCTTCGCGCCTTGACCGCCTTTAAAATGGAACGCTTGAACCTTATCAAGCTTGTCCCAGCTAAAGCCAAATCTGGACGAGGCAAGTTCGTAAAAATAGCGAGAATTGGCTTCTTGCTCTTCTGGCAACATGCCGCCCTCACCCGAACAAATGCCAGTGCCAGCAAGTTCCGCCCCGCGCGCCAAAGCAATTTTGGCAGGCTCGGATAAAGCACCGAAACTCATGTCTGATACGAACAACGGAATTTTCAATGTCAGCGGCTTTTGTGCATTTGGCCCGATGATTACCTCGGTGCCCACTGCATCCTCATCAAGCAGCGGCGCTTTGTGGAGCTGTGCTGTTAAAAGCTGGATTTCATCCCAATCAGGCAGTTCACCACGTGGTACACCCATGGCATCTAATTTGCCGTGATGTCCCGTTTTTGTTAGGCCATTTTTCGCATAGTGCTGGATCAATCCAGTATATGGCTCTTCTGCATTGCCGTGCTCGGTGTCTGCATAAAGGCCCAAATAACTATCGCGATTAAAGGGTTGCGGGTGCTTTTTGCCCCATTCGTTGATCTCATCTTCATCAACAACAACCTCACCATCTTCCACCCATGATTTAAACACAGGCAGCGCTTCTTTGTTGTTGTAAGCGGAGACGCCGCCATCCAAACGATAATCCCAATCGTGAACCCCACAGATCAGATCATCACCACGGACAAAACCATCCGACATCAACGCGCCTCGGTGAAGACATCGTCCATACATGACGGAAACTCTTTCATCAAAACGAACCACAACCAAATCAACGCTTCCAACAAGCGCATATTGTGGGTCACGGTCTGGAAGTTCGTCATATTTTGCGACGGATACTAAATTCATAGGTTTTTCCATAATTTGTAAGCTGAAGGCTGTTAGCCGATATTAGAGGTTGTTTGTTTTACTCGTCCGCATTTTTCAGTTCGGGTGCGTCAGTTTGGGGGAAGTTCATCTGATTTTGATTTCTTGCTATACCAACTGCCATACCAATTTGCGCCTGGGACCGCACTTAAACCATGTAAAAGCGCACTAATCCATACCGCATTAACTGCAAGATACAAAATTGGCTCTGCTAATTCGTGCCCAACCATGGGAACGATCAAAAGAGCAAACAACGCTGTTGCCAGCCCGCGCGGACCAAACCAACCGAAAAACAATCTCGTGGTAGGCTGCGCATCGGTCTTAATCAGAGATATCCAAATGGAAAGGGGCCGAACAACGAAAAGGCTCAAGAAGATGATCGCTAAGACAGGTACACTCAAGTGGTGAATGGCTTCAGGAACCAAGGCAAGCCCTAGCAAGAAGAACGCTCCCCATGTGAGCATCTGTCCTTCACTTTCGTTAAACTCATAGATGAATTTACAGCGCCCTTTGACCACGTTGCCAAACAATAGTCCTGCCACAAATGCGGAAATGAACCCATTGCCGCCGACAGTCGTTGCAGCAAGATAAGCAAACCCTGCCATGGAGAGAGCGGCAATCCCTTCAAAGATTGCTGATGTCCATTGCTTTTCCTGTGCACGGATCAACAAATGCCCGCCTATAAAGCCGACAGCAATGCCAACAAGAGGCCCGAAGATGAGTTGCTTCGCACCAAATATAAACCAATTTGTATCCGTTTGTCCGGCGACACCTGCCGCGAGACTTGCAAACAATAAGATTGCCGGAAGAGCCAGCCCATCATTCAAACCACTTTCTACCGTCAACGCACGGCGAACGCGTTCTGGTACGGCTAGGTTTGTTACAACAGCCTGACCAAGTGCCGCATCCGTTGGCGCCAAGATTGCAGCCAACAATACAACGGCGAAAATTGGCCAATCTGGCAAAAATAGCCATGCGACTGCCGTGCCAAAGACAACGCAAAGAGGCAGCCCAACAGCCAGCATTCGCACTGGCCAAACATGGCGCTTTCGAAGTTCATTAAAATCAATTTGTGCGGCATCAAGAAAGAGGAGAATGATCAACGCTATTTCAGCGACCAAATGAAGGAGGTGCTCAGCTTCTCCGGTCGGCATGACACCCGTTTGAGCCATCAAAAATCCGAAACCAATAAACACCATTGGTGCCGTTAAAATTGTTTTGGAAATCCGCTTTGCAATCATGCAAAAGCACACGGTAAAGAGGCAGATAATGAGCAGTGCGGTTGTCATTTATTCGCTTGTTTTGTTGTAATTATCTCAACTTGAGAAAAGACATTGAGATGAAGTTTCGCAATGTCGCAGTCTTGTTAACTAACACGATTCTGGCAAGGAACAAACCACGCCAGCGAGCGCTGCCCTATAGAAATAACCGAATATCAGTACAATTACAGTCAATTTAAGTTGCTAAAACTTGATACTTGATGCGCCGAAATAACGCGACCAAGCTCGTTTTGGCCAAAATTTTGGTGCTATTTACAGCTATTTACAATTGAAATTGACGCGATAACCAGCACTTGTATCACTGATACTTTCTAGGTTACTGTGTCGCTGTGAAGGACTGCCCTCATCACGCCACGTCAAATTAGTATTCCAGTTCATTCGATGATGCGCAAATTCAAGAATTGGCCCATAAAGTTCAGGAACTCTTAGTTGACTTATTTCCAGCGCCTACTTCTTTTCGTAATTTTGGCGACGCTGTCGGCCTGTGGTTCAACAAGGGTTCTTGCACCAACGCCTAATATTTATGCGAATGGAACCTACCCTCATAATGACGTTCCACCGGCTTATCGCACCGCAACTCCATCAATTTTTTATATGACAGACCGCGCACCCGTCCATGAAAACGGAAAGTTGTCCTATAATGAAGAGCGATCAAACTCCACAGTGTTTGGTGCCTCTAAGGTTTCCTTTGGCAAAAACCAAAACTGGCAATCATTAAGTGCGGCAAGTGGTGCGATTAAACGGACGCAAAAACTACCGCTCAACGTTTTAGAAAATCGCGAAATTTTGAGGTTTGATGAAACACCAACGGCTTTCAAGGTCGTGAATGGTAAACCTGTTCGCAATCCTGACGCTGTCGCATCCTACAACCGCAAGCGGTCGCTATTCCAAGCCCAAATCCGCGAACAAATGCGGATTGCCAACAAAAACGAAGTCGTAATCTTTGTTCATGGGTTTAATAATTCATTTGAGGACGCGGTCTATTCGATCGCCGATATTTGGCATTTTAGCGGTCGCCGTGGCGTGCCTATTGCCTATACTTGGCCTGCGGGTGCAGGGGGTGCATTTGGCTATTTCAAAGACCGTGAATCTGGTGAATTTACAGTCTTCCACCTCAAAGAATTTATAACCCAATTATCGCAGATCCCTGAGCTTGAGAAGATCCATATCATCGCGCACAGCAGAGGCACAGATGTAACAACCACGGCTTTGCGTGAATTGATCATTGCTGTGCGTGCTCAAAACAAAAACCCTAAAGACGTTCTCAAAATCGAGAACCTTGTTATGGCCGCACCTGATCTTGATTTTTCAGTGGTACGCCAACGTTTGATTGCTGAAGGTTTCGGCGCGTCGATCGGACAAATCACCGTCTATGTGAACCCCGGCGACACAGCCCTTGGATTAGCGCAAGCCCTATTGACTGGAGAGCGATTGGGCAAATTAACGCAGGACAAACTGCAACCCGCAGAACAAAAGATATTTGCAGAGCTCAAGACCGTGAATTTAGTCAACGTCGAAGGGGTTAAAGGCCTCACCGGCCATGCTTATTACCGAACCAATCGAAATGTTTTATCGGATATTAGCGCGATCATTCGAGAAGGCTCTCTGCCAGGAACGCCATCGCGCCCGCTCACCCGCATTGAAGGCAATTTCTGGAATATGCCTTTGGAGTATCCAGCACAATAAAGCTGCTCAATTAAGGTGGCCATACAATCGTGGTTGCTGTGTATGCCCTACGCTTTTGCCAGTTGAATCAATGTCTCCAACGCCGTCTCAAGATTTTGTGGCTGCTTGATCCCGCGGGAGACCATCATTGCGCCTTCGAGACCTGAGACGAACATTTTCGCAAAAGCGTCCGCATCTATATCTTGACGGATTTCCCCTTGAAGCTGCCCCTCACGCAAAACGTCTGCGACCCAGTCATGTTGCTGCTGGAAAAACAGCGTCACCTCATCACGAACCTGTTCTGGCAACGTGGTGATGTCTGCGGCTAACACACCACCAAGACACAATCCGCCTTGATCTCGCAATGTTGCGATAAACAAAGCGCCGTAGCCACGCAAGCGATCAGCCGTCGTCGCGGCTTCAATTCCATTTGCAGAGTCTAAGAAACCCTCGCGATAAGCCTTAGCTGTCGCCTCAGCTAAATCTGCTTTTGTCGGGTAATGATAGTGGATGCTCGCGCTCTTGATGCCCACTTCTGCGGCAACATCGCGAAAACTAAACCCGTTATAGCCACGGTCCATCATCAACACGCGCGCTGAATTCAAAATGGCGACTGCTTTGTCGCTGGTGTTTGTCGGTATCATCACAACTTCACTATCTATCTAGTACTAGATAAGGCTTGACAGCATAAACAAGAAATGTCAATTCTGCAATCTACCTAGTACTAGATAGATAAAAGGAACACAATGACAAATCCCATTATATCCCGCCGTTCTGTGCTGTTTGGCAGCGCCGCGACGACGATCGCTGCGACAACTCTCGCGGCCCCATCAATCGTTAAAGCCAGCACTCTGGGCGGAGGTCCTTTGGGCCAGGGTGTTAAGCCGCTTGAGCATGGCATCGTCACCGTTGCAGACTTTGGAGATGTGAAGATTCACAGCTACCAAAGTCCTGATTTAACCGGCTGCGTAACGACACACGTGATTGAAACACCTGAACGTCTCGTCTTTGTTGATGGTCAACGCTCTGTCATTTACGGTCAAGAAGTCCGTGATTATGCTGAGAAGACAGGCAAGCCAGTGGACCGCATGATTATCTCGCATTTGCACCCAGACCATTGGTTTGGCGCTTATCAATTCCGCGATGTTCCAATCTACTCTTTTGCTGAAACGCAAGCTGAAATTGATCAGCTTGGCGACTTCTTTATCAAAATTAGCCTCGAATCATTAGGCAAACATGTGCCACCGACAAAGGTTGTTCCAAACCGCGTCATTCCACATGCTTCAAGCGAAGTTATCGACGGCGTGAGATTTGAATTCTCACATGTTACTGATGCTGAATCAGACAACATGATGACGATTTATTTGCCGGATCAAAAAGTGCTGATTGCACAAGACATGCTCTACAATAATTGTCACTTGTTCTGTGGTCACGGTAACTTTGACGGTTGGAAAAATGGCCTGACAGATATGCGCAACGACACGTCTTATGATCTTGTCTTGCCAGGTCACGGTCCAACAGCTGGCTCACGCCAAGCAATGGACGATGCGCTTGTTTATCTTGATCACGTTCAAGGCGCCTTCGCGAAATCAAACACGGGCGACGAGCTGAAAGCGGCAATTTTGGAACGCTATCCATCCTACCTTGCTGCGGGATTGGTCGACATCCAAAACCTCTTCCTGTTCCCAAAGAAATAAAACACTTCCTGCCGCATGCGCATCGAAACAAATTTAATGCTGCCTGCGGCAGGTCCAAATTTGGTGGCTCATAAGGATTTAAGTTTTCTCCTGTCGCAAATCATCTACCATCACCCTGCATAATTGGAGAAACATATGACCGCCCCTTTCGCTGGTATCCGCGTAATCGACTTAACAACGGTGATTTCTGGTCCGCTCGCAACAATGACGCTAGGCGATCAAGGGGCAGACATCATCAAGGTCGAAATCCCAAATGGTGGCGATTTTTCGCGGCATGTGGCAACACGGCGCGCGGGCTATTCAGCCTCTTTCCTCAATAACAATCGCAACAAGCGCTCGATAACCTTAGACCTAAAATCTGAGCACGGCATTGAGGCCATGAAAACCATGGCAGCCCAATCAGATGTCTTCATTCAAAATTTCAGACCGGGTGTCGCTGAGCGGTTAGGGCTGGGTTATGAAGCTCTTTCAAAACTCAATCCACGTTTAATTTACGTGTCGATTGCAGGCTTCGGTCATACAGGGCCGCTTGCCCAAAAACCTGTCTATGATCCGCTCATCCAAGCAATCTCAGCCTTGACCTCTGTGCAAGCAGGATCAGACGAAGACCGCCCTCGCCTTGTTCGCACGATATTGCCAGATAAGCTGACAGGCATACAAACAAGCCAAGCCATCGCCGCCGCTTTATTTGCGCGTGAGCGATCAGGCGAAGGCCAGCACATTCAAATCTCAATGCTTGATGTTATCATCGCGTTCCTATGGAGTTCGGACATGAACGGTCACACCTTTGTGGGTGACGAATTGGAGCGCGAAGAGGCTCAATCCTATATTGATTTGATCTACGAGGTAAAAGACGGCTTTGTGAGTATTGCCGTTATGCAGGACAAACAATGGCAAGGCTTCACCAAGGCCGTGAACCGTCCTGACCTGCTGGAAGATGAACGCTTTGCCACGCCAGAACTTCGTGAACTCAACAAAGATGCACGTTTAAATGCCATCCAGGATGCGGTGGTTGGGTTTGCATCAGCAGATCTTATTGCCGCTCTTGATGCTGAGAATGTGCCGAATGGTCCTGTGCTATCGCGAACACAAATGCGCAGCCACCCGCAGGTTGAAGCAAACGGCATTGTTGTGGAAACGCTTCATCCAACCGCCGGTATGCTGCGCCAAGCAAAGCACCCTGCGAATTTCTCCAAAACACCTGCATCAATCAGACGCCCCGCGCCTGCATTGGGTGAGCATACGGATGAGATTTTAGCAGAGTTTGGGATCGAGCCAGCGGGCTGAATTACGCGCAATATTAGATTTTTTAAAGAGATTTGATTTTGGGGCATTTGCCTTGAAGTATCAGGGCTAGCTGTAGGTGGCACTCTTGCCTGCCTGCTTCCCGTGCGTCGCCGCACCGTCGTGAAACTTGGCCGCTTGGAATATCCAAGCGGCCGAAGCACTTATCCAAAGATAAAGAAAGCAAGCTTGTTGCCATCTGGGTCGCGTACATACGCGCCATAGAATACGTCTTCGATGCGCTGACCTGGGTCACCATCAGTTGTCGCACCCAATGAAATCGCTTTCGCGTGCATTGCGTCTACTTCTTCTTTTGAAGATGCGCCAAATGCGATCATTGAACCGTTACCGCATGAAGGTGCATTGCCGTCAAAAGGCTCACAAACAGCAACCATTGGCGCGTCTGTAGATTTGCCGATCATTGCCAAACGGCCAATGTCAACGAGCACACTTGCGTCGAACAATGCTGTGTAGAATTCTTTAGCTTTTGCGATGTCTTTAACACCGATTGTTGTATAACCAATCATGAGTTTTTCCTTCGATTTGTTTTATATAAACCTACTAGAAGGTTGACTGATAAATAGCAAGGAAAAACCAACCAGGCTCACTTTATTTTTATTCTCCCAACGAATCATGGGACGGCTAGTACATATTTTTTACAATATCGCGGTCAATCTTGCCGACCAACTCATCCAATTTGTCTTGCGAATAAC
Source organism: Hyphomicrobiales bacterium (assembly GCA_039973685.1). Taxonomy (NCBI): domain Bacteria; kingdom Pseudomonadati; phylum Pseudomonadota; class Alphaproteobacteria; order Hyphomicrobiales; species Hyphomicrobiales bacterium. The sequence goes on along the minus strand of JBDWKL010000019.1, from coordinate 13,179 downwards.
TTTGATGCGCAGTCATCATATGACTTAGGCTTGGTGCTAATTTTCGATCAATCTGCGTCTCTTCATCCCATAGACCAGAGCGCCTAATCGCTTTGGAACAATGAGCGTAAGCCTCATCAATCTCGATCAACAAACCAACTGGCGGCACACGATCTTTGATCGCGCATCTAGCTAACAATTCTGGATCGCGCGTGGCAAACCCGCGACCGTTTACCCGCAATGTATCAAACACACCTGGTATGATGAACAGCACCGATACAGGCGGATTGACCAAGATATTTCGGAAGGTGTCGAAACGCTGATTGCCGGGCCTGTCCGGTATTAGCAGATGTTTTGCGGAAACGATTTCAACAAAACCTGCCGGATCTCCCCGCGGGGAAATATCAGTATGCCCTTCATCATCTTGCGAAGACACAACACAGAAGGGGGAGAGACGGACAAAATCCTGCATTGGTTCGCTCAAAAACGGCGCCGACTTATCGTAGATTGCTGGCCCCGTATCACCATAGCGCTCTCTGAATTCAGAGATGTCCTTGATCAAATATTCTGAACGAACCGGATCAGTCATTAGCTTACTTTCATGGTTTCAGGCACAAATGCACAGCTTTCACGAGCACCAATGCGTGCACGCCACTCAGCCAAAGCCTTCAGTGTTTCAGGTACCATAACCTTTGGATGGGTCTCTGAAAAGTTAAGCCCCGTAAAAACGGTGATGTCCGCCATGGAATAATTTTCACCCGCGATATAGGGGGTATCTTGTAGCACTTCATCAAAATAAGCCATGCCATCTAGCGTCTTTTGCAAATGTGCCTCGCCCCATGATTTATTTTGATTAAGCTCAATTTCCGGCCCAAAACCAGGTGTTCCATGGTGGAAATAAGTACCGATTGCATCAACGATTTTTTGCTCACCACGGCGCTGCATCATATGCACAACGGCGCGCTCTTCAGCACTGCGCCCAGTCAATGAAATACCCTCAAAAGTATGATCTATATATTCAGTAATTGCCGTGGTTTCTGAAATCGCCAGACCATTATCAAGTTCAAAAAGGGGAATGGTTACGCTTGGGTTCTTGGCTTTAAATTCAGCAGTACGATGCTCACCTTCCCACAAGTTCACCTGAATAATCTCGACTTGATCTAGAACCCCTTTTTCATTCAATGCGATCCGGACCCGATCAGGGTTTGGCAAACCGAAACTATCGTAAAACTTCATTTCTTTTCCTTTATCATGGTACAAACTGGACTGTTCCGCGAACATGGTCCTTCTTCCCAACGTTGGGACACGCGTTTGTTACTTTTGTCGCAATAGCTTTTTTAATTCATTGCGTGTACCTACCTAATGGAAGGTATATTTCTTTCAGACCATAGTAAAGGACATTTGAAATGCTAAATGAAGACAGCGTTTTCCACGCAGGCGAGCAGAGCTTACATGAAAAACTAGATATCAGCGAACGCCAACACCAATTGGGCCTACGCATGATTCGTGATCATATGCCTGATCAGCATCGTGAATTCTTTGCTTCACTTTCTTCTGTCCATATCGGCGCACTCGACAGTTCAGGCCACCCTTGGGCTGTAATGCGGGTTGGCTCGGCAGGTTTCATGGCTTCTTCCGATGAAAAAACATTGAACATTTCATCATCACCCCTTTTGGGTGAACCTGCTGATCTTGATTTCTCAGTTGGTGCTAAAGTCAGTGTTGTTGGTATTGAATTTGAAACTCAGCGCCGCAACCGCCTTAACGCGACGATTGAGGCCGAAGAAGCTGACACCTTGGCTTTGCATGTGGATCAAAGCTATGGAAACTGCCCCAAATACATTCAAATCAGAACAAAGGCATCGGCAACTGCGACACAACCCGCCCACATAGAAGCCTCAACCACCCTTAGTGAAGTAGACAAAGCTCAAATCACCCGTGCCGACACTTTGCTCATCGCTTCACGTGCGGCCCAACTAGGCGATGACCCCCGCGCAGGCGTTGATATAAATCATCGTGGCGGCATGCCGGGCTTCGTTACTGTCTTAGATGACAACACAATCCAGTTCCCCGATTATAAAGGTAATAGCTTTTACAATACCTTCGGAAACATCGTGACTGACAATCGTGTCGGCCTGCAATTTGTTGATTTTGAAACGGGCACACTCCTCAATCTTAAAGGCACTGCTGTGCTTGTCGAAGACATCAATAATGGTGAATTGCCATTGATGGGGCGAGGCCTTCGCATTCACGTTGATATAATCACACGCGTGGAAGGTGGATTGCCTTATCGCTACAAATTTGAACAATACTCTGATCGCAATCCGGCAACTATGGCAGATGATACAGACCTTGCCGAATAAACTACCTATTGGTAGGCTGCTAAAAACTTGATTCACTAATATGGACGTCAAAATGGAACTAAACGCTGATTTCACTAAACAAGTCATTGTTAATTCTGAAGAATTAGAATGGGTCGCATCACCAATGCCTGGTGTAGATCGACGGATGCTGGACCGCATTGGTGGCGAAGTGGCGCGCGCCACGTCCCTCGTTCGATATGTACCAAACAGCAAATTCTCCGCCCACGAACATACAGGTGGTGAAGAATTCATCGTTCTTGATGGCGTCTTCCAAGATGAACATGGCGACTATCCTGTCGGCACGTATGTTCGCAATCCACCAACAACGTCGCACACGCCAGGTTCCGAGCCGGGTTGCACGATTTTTGTAAAATTATGGCAATTTGACTTGGATGACCGCACCCAGTTCCGCAAAAATATGGCAGATGAGCTCGAAGCTCCGCTCAATGGTGTGGCAACGGCTGAACTACACAAGGATGGCCGTGAACACGTGACTTACAACCATGTCGATGCAAATGCGGCCTTCGCCAATACGGATGCTGGCGGCATTGAACTGCTCATGATTGGTGGCTCTTTAATTGTGTCTGGCGAAGAGCTTCCCAAGGGTGGATGGCTACGGTTGCCAGAAGGTAAACCACTCAACGCGGTTGCAGGCAAAGATGGCGCAAAAGTATGGATGAAAACAGGTCACTTGCAACATGCAAAGCCGCCGCGTACATAAGGCAAACTTGCAGGATGTATAAGAGGATAAGTCACTATGGCTTCTGATACCAGAAACGCACTTTTGGATTCGGCTGAACGAGCAGCCAGAACATTAGGCTTTGATGGATTTAGCTATGCTGACTTGGCAAATGAAGTCGGTATTCGTAAAGCCAGTATCCATCATCATTTTCCATCCAAGGCAAATTTGTCTGTCGAGCTAATGCAACGCTATCTTGCAAAGTTTGAAGCGATACGAGCGGAGTTCCGCTCCAGCCCTAGAACTGGGGCTGAACAGCTTTCAGCGATGATAAACAGCTACCGCAACGGTATCGATGAAGGCAAAAGCGTTTGCTTATGCGTCTCTTTCACCACCAGCCGTGAAAGCCTACCCGATGAAGTAAGCCAGCTCGTTCGCCGTTTTCGCACAATGGTGACTGAATGGCTTGTTGCAGCTTTTCATGCCGGTCAATCTGATGGGTCAATTTCAAATGTAGCCGACCCAACCATGGAGGCCACTGCAACGCTGTCCCTATTTGAAGGCGCACAACTTGCAGCACGCTCGGAAGAAGACCCAAGCCTCTTTGACAACGCAGTAGAACTCCTAAAACGCCGCCTTACGCAATAAATGGCGCGCAGATATACGCAAACAGCGGCATAGCGGCTTCGTTTAAACGCTTAAAGTGGTTAGCTTATTCAGGTTTTGACAACAGGGAGCCACCTGTTGAAACCAATTCTTTGACAACCTCCTGCAGCTGTCCTTCCCAACTCGGTATAGGGCCAAATACAGTCTCAAATTTTGTTGTATCAAGCCGAGAATTGAGTTGCCTTGAAGCCCGCGACGGAAATTCATCCGTAAGGATGTCCCTCACATCACAGCTTGGGCCTCCATTTTGCTTTGATATAGAGAAAATTGTGCGTGCGAAATTTGCCCAACTGATATCCCCACGCCCTGCAAAGTTATAAACCCCAAAGAAGTCATCATCTTTTTCTTTACGGCTCAAACGATCGATTATCGTTATAATCGCAGCGCCGAGATCATTGGCGGCTGTTGGATTACCTATTTGGTCAGCAACAATCTGCAACTCGTCATGATCTGCAGCAAGTCGCAGCACTGTTTTTACAAAATTATTGCCTGTCGAACTGAACACCCAAGCCGTACGTAAAATGATGTGTTGATCATGTTCTTTGGTGATCTCAAATTCACCAGCTAATTTTGAATGTCCGTAAACGTTTATCGGTCCAGTAGGATTTGTCTCCAATAAAGCCGCACTTCCATCTGATTTATAAACATAGTCAGTAGATATATGCACAAGCGGAATTTCTGAATCCTTGCAGGCCAACGCCAATGCTTGGCACGCATCACGGTTCAAAATATAAGCAGTTTGACCATCACATTCGGCATTATCCACGGCCGTATAAGCAGCGGCGTTCACAATCACTTCGGGCTTTTCACCATTTGGCATTAAAAGGCATTTTGGAATATTGGCGGTCTGCATCAGATCGCAATCTGCGCGCCCTTTTGTCGCAATTTGATGATCGCTCTTCCTGCCCAACACCGAAAGCACCCGTGCAATTTGTCCCGATTGCCCTATCACCAATACGCGCATGATTAACTTTTCAATCCAAGGTGATCACCAAAATAGCGGCGCCTCAACGGTTCCCACCAGCCATCATCTTCAAATTTCCATTTGAGGGTTTTCTTGATGCCCATCTCAAACTTTCTGCCATTTACCAATGCAGCTCATTTTTACCGCGAGTGTTTGTCGAGCTTCAAAAACCTCATTGCTGTCGTTGTTAGTTGAGAGAGGACATGAATTCAAGTGTTCACTTTATGAGTTTCAATGACCCCAAAATTGAATTTCATCATCAATATCTGCGACTAATAGTGCCGCTAAATCTTTAGCTGAAAATTACACCAAAGCTTTATCGACTGGCCATTACACGCCAATCTAACCGGTATAGGCTTGAGCCACACAAACCTGTGTATTGTCCAAAAATCGAGCGAAAAGTTGCAACTGAAGAACCGTGCTCCGGCTCAAGAGCCACAAAACAAAGAAGGTCAATTATAGACTTGCGTTTGTTTTTTGAAGGCATACAATCTGCACAGGTAACAATCTTTCTTGCGCCCGAAAGAGGCCTCCCATATCCAAGCCAACAAAATTAATAGTTTTCTCCGATTACAACTCCACATTTGATTTTTACATAAAACACAGGTTGGAAGCTTTTGGCGGGCATGAAGAGGAGAATATGGTTGTTATACAACCTTCTGCGTCGAAATTCTCTCAAGAACTCAAGCACCAGTTCGATAACAATGACAAAATATCATTGTTGATTAATCGCTATATTAATCGGCGAATTCTTACCGCAATAAAGCAATACAGGTCACAGATCACGTCCATCGGCTACTTGGTCGATGATGATTTGCAGGCAATGATCTATGATCCGTCGATACCGATTAAGCACAAAATTCGCCCTGCTCAAACTGAGTTTCTTCTTGGACGTAATGCCTCTAAATTTGACCAGTTCTATGCGTCAACGCCACCACTGGCAAAAGTACTCGCTGAAAAATACTCACTTAAACAAACGCCGTTAGTTCTTCCACCAATTGAGAAACTTGCGCCAGCTAACACAAAACCAATAGACGCGAACCGTCTTTATTATTTTGCGAAAATGCACTCGCATGAACACAAATTCCTATTTCCCATTGTACAAAGGGTCTTAGAGAAATCCCCCAAGGCAAGCTTTGACGTCATTGCGATTGGTCAATGGGCAAAAAAATGGAATTCACTAGACCGCGTAACAGTCCACCCAGAAATGAATGTGTCATCATACTGCCGCTTCATCGAACAACTTCCTGCTGGTGGTATTTTCTTACTCCCTTTAATGAACACTAAATTGAATGCATCTCGATCGGACACCAAGCTTTTTGAAGCTGTCAAAAGCGGATCAATTGTCATCGCTGCGAACCACCCGACTTATATGAACGCGCCAACAACAAAGCTGGCCGAAAACCAGGATATTTGGGTATCAGAAATTTTAAATAAGATGCAGTCTTCAGACTTAATCCATGAGCATCAAACACTGAGACAATACCTGTCAAAACGCCTCATATCTAACGAGTTGTGATTTAAACTGCCGCCACAAAACCGGCAATTATACTGCGGTTTAAAGAGGCCATAGGCTCGAAACAACCACAAACAATCAAGATCAAGTCTTGATTGTCTCACTCATGAGAGCCACCCTCCGTAGGGTAAACAAAGTATTTCATCCCAATTGTGAGAATTTGGGAGGTGAGTATCACTGAAACAATACAATTGATTCAAAACACATTTATCTTAGGGTTTATAAGAATAAGATCATATTTGAGTGTTGATTTCTAATTTCAACAACAAAAATGCGAATCAAGAGGAAGAAAAAAAGGTGTTTCGGTTAAATACGCTATTTTTAATAATGCTTTTAGGCGCAATCTTTGGTTTCAGCAGCCAATATGCGTCTTTTGAAACAAGATACCTTGCCACCAAAGCTTCAGCGAAAACTTCCTTTTGGACCCAACATTTCATCAAGCGATTACCAAAGTTAGGTGTAGACCTGCAAGCACATGAAACAGATCCGGTCATTACAGCCATCGCTGTAGGAAACACGATAGGGCTGACCAATGATATCGTTGAAAGTTCTCAACTGTTTCAGGTGGATTACATCAATCCAAATTGCCTCTGTACAATTTCAATAGGGTCTTATGCAGGCAAATTATCCAATGAAATAACGCCAACAAGCCCCAACCGTGAAATGGCAAGGGCTGTATTCTTTGACCAACACGATGGGAAGAAACATCAAGGGCACCTACAAAACAACAAGTTTCAGGTCCCTGTAAACTTTCAAAATGCCAAATCCTTATTGAACGGCGGAAGCAATGATATTTTCATTTTCAAAACCGACCAAATCGATTTGCCAAATGCTTATGCTGCTGTTTATCAAACTGTAAACTCGCATAATCACCCAATGCTGCTTATTCGGAGTTTAGTGCCGCTAACAACAGAAGCTCAATCGTTCTTCATCGCTTGGTATTGCGTTTACAGCGTTCTCATCATTTTGCTACTGGCCCTACTATACAAGGCCTTCAAAATGAAAGAACAGCAGTTCCACCCGCTGGTTGATACGTTCAGCAAATCCCCTAAGGGCCGCTCAAATATACTGACCTGCTTATTCTTTGTCGCCTTTCTTGTTGTCGTCGTGGGCTCTTATTACTCACCCGATTTCAATGCAGTGTGGGAACTCTCGCATGACAAAGTAAAGCATATGATCGCCTATTTCTCGTTGACCGCGATGGGCTTAGCGGCCTGCCATCGTTTTCATTGGTCGAAATATCTAGTTTTAGTGATATTCGCGATAGGCGTCTTTATCGAGCTGACGCAACCGTTTGCAGGAAGGTCTGCGAGCCTTCTGGACATGGTTGCCAACTCCGTAGGGATCGCACTGGGCTCTATGATAGCCTCATGGTGCGGCTTCCAACCGAACGCCAAGAAGGCTATTCATGCAGCTGGAGAGCCAATCAGACAAGATTAAGGAAAGTTCGATAATTTATAAAAACAAGGCCGCGTTTTGAGACAACGATTTCACGACGCTTAAAAACGCCAAAGATACCTTGTATGCAATGATCTTAGTCACGCAATGCCCGAACATAATTGCCCGAGCAAGCCTTTAATTTTTGGCAAATTAATTTAACAGACCGGAACGAACAGCAATAGCGACTGCATGTATACGATTTGTAGCATCTAGTTTTTGCATTCCACCGTATAGATGATGGTTGACTGTATGTTCTGAGAGGGAGAGAATCTTTCCGATTTCAGAACTCGTCTTACCATCCGAAGTCCACTTTAAACATTCTTTCTCACGAGGCGACAGACAAGGGGTTGCTTTACCCTTTGCAATAACTTTTGGATGTAAAACCGCACCCGCATGCGAAGCCAAAAATTGTAGCTCAGCGAGTTGCGATAATTCTGGCCGGCCTTCATTGAAAGTAAAACAAATTGCCAATGGCTCTGAATGACAACGATGGACCGGAAGGAATATTCCTTTCGTCATATCATAATCACTAAACAGCTCATTGGTAATCTTAGCTTCATCCTTGGGCCGAACTTGGCTTAGCGTTTCGATATCCCAATAAAAGGGCACTGTCGAATGACGCAATTTTTCCCATACACAGCTTCGCTCTGCAAGCTTGTACTCATCATAAGCTTGCACAAGGCCTGGGTTCCAATTGTTGACAACCAGAGTTTCGCAAAGCTGATGTGTTTGACCACTCAGCCCCATGAAACTAAAGCTTTCCATGCCATAGTCAGCCGCAATTTTCCGCAACGACCTGAAGGCGTCATAGCCTGTTTCTATATTGCTTATATCCGCAAGATACTTTTCTAGACTTGCAACCATGTAATCCACTCCTGAAATACAACTCAAACAAACATTCTTCCTCAATGGTTAAATCTTTATTAAAAATCAATAAACCCCATATATAGATAATACTTCACATATACAGTGAAACATATTTGAATACACGTGAGCTAAACAAAATATATTCTTATATTTACTCGAAATACAATTGTGATTTAATTCCTTATTTTAATTTAAATTGCTAAAAAAATAAATACAAAATTTAGTAAATAACATCGTAAAATCTTATAATTATCGATAACCTTTTCTACAGTTTTGTTGAATATCGTATTTTTACATACAGTTTTAGTATCTCTCTTTTTACCAATATTGAGAGAATTTAGGGGTAATCACAATGCACATTTTGATAGCGGATAATAGTCGATCAATCCTAGATATAGTGTCGAAACAAGTCGTGAGCCGTGGCAATACAGTCACCACGTTTCAAGATGGCCAAGACGTTTATGACTATGTGACAGCTGGTCATCCATTTGAGATACTCCTAACGTCACTTGAACTTCCAAACGTTTCAGGGTTGGAGCTGTGTTGGGCGGCTAACGCTTGTGCAGAAAATGGAACCTCCAACTACTCAATCGTCATGTCGAGCTCCTCAGATGTAGAGACCTTGGTGGAAGCGCTCGATTCGGGCGCAGATGACTTCTTGGCGAAACCGTTCCTCCAACAAGAACTCAATGCCCGCATAAGAGCAGCAGAACGGACAGTTTCGGCTCAAAACGAATTGTTACGTTTGGCGAGAAAAGACGACCTCACAAATATCAGCAATCGTCGCGATTTTTTCCAGCGCATAGATAATAAGATGATGTCGTTTACTGCGAAAAAAGCGTCTTCAATGATTACGTTCGACGTTGACCATCTTAGACAGATCAATGAAAAATATGGTTATGAGGCTGGTGATGCAATGCTTGTCGCTCTTGCGGGGGCAATCGAAAATGAAGCCATTATTTTTGGCCGCTTAGGCAGTCAAGAGTTTGGTGTTTTCTTGCATGAGGTTCCGATTGAAAAAGCTGAAACAATAGCGGAATCCATAAGAAAGAAAATCGCAAGGCTAACCGTAACCCATAACGAAAACAGCCTAAACGTCTCAGTTACTCTAGGTGCGTGCTCTGTGCCAGCTAATGACTCCAAAGAAACCGCTCTGAAAAAGGCAAGACAAGCTCTCGATGCAGCTAAAAATTTGGGTCGCAACAGAACTGTTGTTTGGGGGTCGGTCGATCATCAATCTTCCATCGAGGAAACCCCTTCAGTGCAAGGGTATGACCACATCAACGGCAAATCACAGGTCACCAGCCATGCGCTAAAATTAGCGACAATGTAGCTCGTGCTCCTTACCAGAAATCATCAACTCTCTACACATTGAAAAGGATCTCAGAAATCTAACAAAACTTGATAACCCGACTTTGGGGAGGCTATGGAAGGGAAAGAATGGTACCCCTCTTGATCTTCTCGCTCCAAACCCGTCAAATAGCTCAACATGACGCGGAGCCTCCCCATGCAATCCTTTGACACTTTCGGTACACAGATCACCACTGGTAAGCCAGAGACCATCAACATCTGGAATGCGGCCATGCGCGACTATTTGCGATTTCAAGGCACGCCTATCGGGGACCTCAAAAACGCTAACGATCCAGACTTCCTGCTTGGCCCTGTCTATTGCGGGGTGATGAAATTATTGAGCGGGTTTGATCCACACTCAAGCACTGTCCAAAGAGACATAACCAATGCCCGCCAAGCCGCAGAAGGGGTGAGCGCTGATGAGCGCCTGCATCTTAATGCGATGGAAGCGATGGCGGCAGGAAACTTTAGTGCCGCCGGTCACATCTGGGACACATGCCTCACCAAACGCCCCAATGATGTTATGGCACTGAAAGGCTCTCATGAGAGTTTTTTCATGGTCGGCGCCCTGGACGATATGTTGCGCTCAGCAAAATCAGCCTTTGAAGCCGCCAACCCAGAGGGTAAAGCCTATCATGTTGCCGTTGGCCAATATGCCTTCGCACTGGAAGAAAACGGTCACTATGCAGACGCGGAAGCTTATGGACGCTTGGGCTTGAGTTTAGAGCCGGAAGATTGCTGGTCTATGCATTGTCTTGCCCATGTTTTTGAAAGCCAAAACCGACACCAAGACGGGATGGGTCTTCTCAAAGCCAATCAACCAATTTGGAAAGAGCAAAATTTACTCAACGCACATATCTGGTGGCACATGGCGCTGCGGCTTGTGGAAGCGCAAGAGTTTGATGCGGCACTTGAGCTTTTTGATGAAGAGCTGGCCCATATTCCAGCCAACAATCAGTTTCGCCTAACAGACAGCACCTCGCTCTTATGGCGATTGCAGCTTAGTGGCGTTGATGTGGGCAATCGTTGGAGCGCAGAAGCAGACAAATGGGCAGCTTATGCTGAAACCCATTCCAACCCGTTCCTCGATATGCACGCAGCCCTCGCCTTTGCATCGACCCCCGATAAAGAAGCCTCAACGCGCTTCTTCGACACGCTAAAATCAGCGCACCAAGATAGCGATCACGAGGTCGGCGATATCTTCCGCACAGTTGTACGCCCGCTGGTCGACGCCATTCGCCTTTACCCGCAAGATAAGCAAAAAGCGCAGGCTGCTTTCGAACCTTTGCTACCAACATTCCAACGCTTGGGCGGCTCTATCGTGCAACGACAAATTGTTGAGCGCTCTTATTCCTCAGCCCTCATTGCCACAAGTAACCACGCTAAAGCTGGCGCTTTTTTAGACGAAAAGTTGCGCGCTGCTCCCAATGTGTCATGGCTATTGCGAGACCGTGCAAAGGCCGCAGAACTTGCAGGCAACACACAGGCAGCAACGCTTTATGATCGCCGTGCAGATTTAATGCTTTCTGCTTGGTAGTAACCCAGCCCGTATCTGCTCCGTTAAAAGCTCAAAACTAGTCTTGCATCTGCTTGAATTTCTGAGAGAGTAGCGTTTCAAAAGAACCCATGGTTCTGTGTTGCTTAGGAGGGCAGCTTCGTGGTTGATTTTCAAACGCCAAAACAAAAAAATTATGACATCGTCATTGTTGGTGGCGCTATGTATGGCTCGGCTGTTTCTTGGTTCACAGCCAACAATCCAGACTTTGATGGTTCTATCTTGGTTGTCGAACGTGACCCAACTTATGAGGCTTGCTCAACATCCCACACGAACAGCTGCATTCGCCAGCAATTCTCCAACGAGATTAATGTGCGCATTTCTCAATTTGGTGCGGAGTTCATCAAAAACTTCCGAAAATTCATGGGCAATGATGAGCGCGTGCCTGATGTGGTTCTGCAAAGCTATGGCTATATGTATATGGCCGACAACCAGGGTTTTGCAGATACATTGCGCGAAAGCCAGAAAATCCAGCAAGACCTCGGTGCGGGCACCAAATTCATGACCGCCGACGATATTGCCCGTGATTATCCGTTTTATAATCTTGATGGCATTATAGGCGCGAACCATAACCTTAAGGACGAAGGCTATTTCGACGGCAACACACTGTTTGATTGGTGGAAGCGTTCAGCCCGTGAAAAAGGCGTTGAATATTGCACGAACGAAGTAACCGACATGACCCTAAACGCGGCAGGCACCGCTGTTGAGAGCATAACACTCAAAACGGGTGATGTGGTTTCCTGCGGCAAGGTGGTCAATGCTTCTGGCCCGCGTGCAGTGCTGACCTCACGCATGGCAGGCATCGAAATTCCCGTGGAACCGCGCAAGCGCTATACCTTCATCTTTGATGCTGCCAAACCGCTAGACCGCGACCTGCCACTCACCATAGATCCATCCGGCGTTCATATGCGCACAGACGGCACTTATTATTTGGCCGGTTGCCCGCCCTTTGATGAGGATGACGTGCCTGTTGATTATGATGATTACGTCGAAGACCATCGCGTATGGGAAGAAAAGGCATGGCCTGCCATCGCTAACCGCATTCCGCAATTTGAAGCAATTAAATTGGTGAATTCTTGGGCGGGGCATTATGCGTTTAATACGTTTGATCAAAACGCGATTGTAGGTCCACACACTAAGGTTGAAAACTTCTTCTTCATCAATGGATTTTCTGGCCATGGCTTCCAGCAATCCCCTGCTTTGGGGCGCGGCATGTCCGAGCTTTTGACGTATGGCGAATTTAGAACGCTAGACCTGACACCTTTCCATTATGACCGCATTGAAACCGGCACACCATTCTTAGAAAAAGCAGTGATATAATGACAAACGTTCCGCTCAGCCTAGACGAAGCCCACGCGTTGGCTCTTCGTTGCCTCACTCATAATGGATGTGACGAAACGAACAGTCAGGCAATTGCAGATCGGATGATTGAAGCAGAGCGCGATGCGTGCCATTCGCATGGTCTGTTTCGTTTGCCATGGTACGCCAACGGCGTGAAATCTGGCCGTGTTAATGGCTCAGCAAAGCCCACTGTGGAGCAGCTTGCACCCGCTGCCATTCGCGTTGATGGCGATAATGGTTATGCACCATTGGGCCAGAAAATTGCCCATCAACCGCTTGTTGATTGCGCCAAACAAAACGGCATTGCGGTGCTTGGCTTCACCAATATGTTTCACATCGCCGCCATGTGGCCAGAGGTGGAACGGCTTGCCTATGAAGGCCTGTGCGCCATCGCCGTTACATCTGCCTACCCTTACGTTGCCCCAAGCGGCGGGATCAAACCTCTGTTTGGCACCAATC
>JBDWKL010000018.1 GCA_039973685.1 Hyphomicrobiales bacterium | reverse complement strand
AAAGACCGCATTCATCACTGGGCAACATTACCCCCAATGAATTCGCCATGAAAATGGTGTTGCAAAAACAGGCTGCATAAGGCCATAAATCAACCGGCGAATTCTCCAAACAACTGGAGGAGAGTTGGGTCTCAGGTCAGTAAGAATAACGACTTTATTGTTTCGCTTCATCGTAAAGCTCTTAACCGCAAAGTTCAAGAAAACCCGAATGTGCTGGGAACGTGTTTGACCGTTGATTACAGTCAACGCACCATTGAAGCACTTGAGGCGGTGAAGCCGACGCTTGGTTTTATGGAGCCGCCAGTTCCAGGTTTTTTTATGCGATGGTGTAAGCGATTTGATCGACTTTTTCGTGACATGCGCTTTCTGTTGAGCTTGGCTTGTCTATGTATAGCGGCAATAGGTGCTATCCAACTTTCTGAAATCATTGCCGCTCTTGATAAGGCTCTTGTCGATTTTGGTTACCCGTTCGTGCAAACGATTTGGTCTAGCTTGTGGGGGATCTTGCGATGGGTAAACGCATCCTGGCTTGTTGAAACTTTTGCGATTACTCTGATCCCAGCAGCCCTTCTTACACTTTTGCTGAATACGCATTTACCCACTCATTTGAAACTGAAAATTCCTGAATTTTTGCGCGATAGGGTTAGTTGGGCGTGGAAATGGTTTCCAGACAAATTGCATGGCAGGGCGTGGCTTAAATGGGCAAAGCATAAGCTTTATAATTCGGGTGACATTGCAACGCTTATTGTTCGCAATATTCAAGAATGGCATCCAGAAGATCATGTTGCTCTTGATAAACTGATTGCCGCAAAACCAGAGCATAAGAGTCTGATCATAATTCTAGACGCTCCAACTCGCACGATTGTTGATAGAGTGCTTCTTAGAGCACTTGAAGATGCGTCATCGATTAAAACAAAGGCCGCCACCGCTGATATAATTCTTACTCACATCGGTCCTGAGATCGATCATTTTCGCATCGATGCAGAAGAAACGAAACAAAGTAAGCTGCATGTATCTTTCGCGGCGCTATTCGGTATTTCCAAAAACGACAAGTTAGACGATGATTATAGGGCTGAAGTTGAGAGAACGAGCGACGCTATAACGGACCGGCTGTTCTCAGAAAAAGACATATTGCCATTGTTGACGATTGGATCAACCTATCTTGCGCCGTTCCAACTAACTCGACCCGTGACGTTGGGAAAAGAGGCTTTGGCGACTTTCAGCAAGTTGATGACAAACTATCAAAACGTGTTCCATCGCATTACCAAGCCGTCTGATCACGTAGTTTTTGACGAAAAAAAGGCTGATCAAATTGTTAGGCAAGCAGAAAAATCGCTTGCGGTTCTTGTTGTCAAACAAAACGAGAAGCGCAGGAGGTTCACAAATTCTCGAGTATACAAAATATTAGGACGATACGCCCAACGTGATGCTATGGCATGGCATATTGGCGAGCAATTTAAAGACGCAAATGGTGGATATTTTGAATATATTTTAGCGATGCTTAACTGTGGTGAATTCTACGCCCTTGAACATGCGTTTCAACAACTAACTAAAAAAAAGGGCCTTCCCTCAGTGCAGTTTTGCAAAGCATAAAGTCAGCTTCACGCCTTCAAGAAGAGGCTGAGAATCTATGAAAGTTGGCGCTTGTCTCTTCATAGTGCAGAATTGGATGATGAGGATGACGTAACTCAATACAGCGCTGTTTTAGAAGACACCAATCGCGTTTTTTGGAGAAGTGGTGGCAGTATCTGGCGCAGAAAATTCAAGCGATCGACTTTGATTTAAAACACGAAGTTGATCTCCATGTTGCGGCGAAGCTCTTTGCAATTTCAATTGACCGGCTGCAACAAAGTTATGATTTTGAATCCGTACAGATAAATCAAGACGGGAGTTCACATACAGCAGAAAAGGCGATGCTAACTATGGTCCAGCGTTCCTTGACCTTCTTTAATACACAGGACCGTTATTTTGCTATTGAGCAAGCAAAACATGCGATGATGCCGTTTAGTGCTGAATTCAACGAAAATACGCAAGAAGCTCTTTCAGTATTGCTTGAAAAACATGGGGTGCATGGATTTGATCTCGCCCAAATTATAGAGCGATGTGAAAGCATTGAAGAACTAGAGGAGGTATTAAGACAACACCACCCGATCCTTCCTGATGCTGTATCAACGCTTTGCCATTGCATATTGCGTGGAGCTACAACTCAGTCGGAACGATTGACGGCGGGGATGGTTTTTCAGGAACTTTATAATAAAACTCCCCACGGCCTTCAATTGGGAGCTGTTCGGGGTGTTGCAACAGACCGTGCACGAGCAACCTTCGCTCTTATAAAATCGTGGTATAAAGCCAACCGTAGCCTAGATGGGCAAGAAAACAGTTTTACGCGATCTATCAACGGCCTGAACCATCGGATTGATGAAAGCAATGTAACCTCTATCGACCTGATGTATGGATCACTCTCCACAATTAAAGGTTCAACAGATCAGCTGATAGAAAACAAGTTTATCAGCTGATTCTAACTTTATATTCTGAGTTTTTCCCGACCATCCGTTGTGTTATACATTGTTTTTAAGATGAATTCAGACCGGCCCGCTGATACCCCTTTTTTCTGCACCTGATCACCCTCTCCCGATTGCCCGGTATAACGGTCCAGAGCCCTCGTTAATCCAACTAGACCCCCGTGGCACCGTCTCGAACTATACCCGTGTCATCCCGTCAACACGTCTATTTCCACCTCCGAGATACGGTCCAAACAGGACCTGACAGGATGACGCATTATATGCAGACCATCTCCGGACCATCCCCTCACGAGAACCCTGTCAAGACGGTCCACAAGGGGTAGGGCTGGTTCGCCATTCAGGTTGAGGTGTCTTTAGGCATATTGCGTGGCGAGTTTGATTAATTGCGATCTTTTAAAACAGCATCATGCAGCAAACGCAGCAGATCGGGATTTGCAGATTGGATGCGGCTCCAATTTGGAATGAAAGGCGTTTCCATTGGGTTTTCTAGGAACTTGTGGCCCGCCTCCACGATATTTGCAGCAAACAGTTCAACGGCTTTTTCTTCCGTATGGCGGTCCGTATGAAGGCCATTGATAATCGCATCATTGTGGTACATCTCGATTAAGTCCAAAGCGGTCCTGTAATAGGTTGCTTTAATTGTACGAAATGTCTCTTGACTGAAAACGACACCATCGGTTGCAAGTTTTCTAAACAATGCTTTGGCTATATCTACAGACATGCGTGACAATCCTTTGGTCGCGTCATCCTGCGATAAATCTTGATGTTTATGGTCATAAGCATCGCTGATATCGACCTGACAAACCGCACGGTTTGAAAGGTTGCGCCACACTTCAGATAGGACACCAATTTCAAGTCCCCAATCAGAAGGAATACGGATGTCTGGTAAAATGCTGGTACGCATCGCAAATTCACCGGCCAACGGATAGCGAAAACCTTGAAGGTACTCTATGTAATCTTGATGCCCACACGTCTTTTGCAAAGACATCAAAAGTGGTGAAACAAGAAGGCGCGAAACGCGGCCATTTAGTTTTCCGTCAGCTATGCGTGGGTAATACCCTTTGCAAAACTGATAAGAAAAAGCTGGGTTTGCGACTGGGTAGACAAGACGGGCCAACATCTCTCTCGAATATGTCGTGATGTCACAATCATGTAGTGCGACAACATCGCAGTTGCGTGATGCGAGTGCAAAGCCAATGCAATACCAGACATTGCGTCCTTTGCCTGGCTCCTTTGGCGCTAATCCTGAATCAGCTAAATCTTTGTGGATCGCACTTAATTTTGGGCCATCATTCCATAAAATATCATGCTGTTGTGGCAACCGCGAAAAATACTCTTGAGCGTATTTAAACTGTTCTTCATTTGCACGATCTAACCCGATTATAACGTGGTTGATGTAGGCGGCATCCGATAGTTCGTCGATTATTCCGGATAGTGCAGGGCCTTCAAGTTCTGAAAAAAGGCATGGTAAAATGAGAGTAATCTTGCGCGTGCTAGAAAATTCTAACAGTTGCCTTTCCATCTCATCCAAAGGGACACGGGTAAGGTTATGGAGCGTTGTCACACTGCCGTTTTGATGGAAATCTGCCATTATTCTATATCCTCCGCATTTAATTCACTTAGAACTTTTAACAGACTTTTGCCCCAACCTAGCGACCCTGGTTCATCCGCATGCAAAACATTGCTAATTTCAGCGTTTGCTTGGTCTAAAACACCCGCATTCGCCGGATTTGGGATGACGATCCCAAGGTCAGCTGACTTTAGCATAGCAATGTCATTGGGCGCGTCTCCAAGAGCAATGGAGTAAACTTTAGTGCCCGTCGTTTCATATCTGTTTATAATAGTGCGCACTTGGTCGGATTTATCATTCCCAAATGAAAGCGTTGTAAAACGCCCACCTTGCTGAATGCTGACACCTTTTCCCTCAAGTGCATTTTTAAACGCTAAATATTGTTTGTTATTACCGGACCAAAGACCCGGTTCAGAAAACTGCCGTTGTTTGGCGAGCATCGCGCCATTTTCAGACAGCCCCGTTCTTTCGATAACATCTCGAACACTCCAATCTGAAAAACCTTGGAAAGCCGCACGAAGATCTTTTGGCAAAGCATCCAGTATTTCTTTGAGCTTTTGGTGTGTCGGGGCATCACTTTGGCGTTCATCATCTGGCTCCAGAATGCCTGCGCCGTTTTCAACAATTGCTTCGCAATGTTGGAACCCTAGTTCTTTTCGCAACTTGATTATTTCGGCAGCTGTTTTGCTTGATGCAAGTATGAGAGGAATTTCATTGGTTTTCAGAAAATGAAGTGCGGGCAAAGCACTATCGTACGAATAGTTGTCGTGATTGAGCAGAGTGCCATCAAGGTCAGTGAAGACAATGACTTTCTTGGTCTTTTGGTGCGGGCTGTTGATCATCGACGATTGGTAATCCAGCGACATTGATAGGGAGCAAATGTGATGGAGCTGTCCGTATCGGAGATAACGTCTCCTGACAGAAGGTCAGTCCATTGATCGCCCCCGATTAGGTTTAATGAAACAGTGGCAATACTCTGATTTTTGCTGGTTAAATTATGGATCGCAAAAATACTCTGTGAGCGGTCCATGCTTTGACGCCAAAAACCAAATAATGCTTCCCCTAGCTGTAGGGTGAATTGTGTTGCATTGGGATGAAATGCTGGCTGTCCTGATCTAATTTTGATCAGGCGCTTCATCTTGCTCAAAACAATGGATTGACGTGATGTTGGCTGACTGAGCAATTCACATAACTCAGAATAATCCCAACGATGCCGGTTAATCGCACGGTTATGGCAGGCCTTTTCAACGCCTTCATGATCATTTGGTGTTGCAAGCAAGGAATGAACATAAAAAGCAGGGATGCCTTCAAGGGCCATTGCAATGGTTTGGCCACATAAGAACCTTTGATTGTTCCACTCATCTTCGCCATTAACCGTCCCTTTTAGCGCGTCATATAGGCCGACATTTATTTCATAAGGGCGCTCGCTGCCATCATTGGCTTTACGCATACTAACCAATCCGCCAAAACCCTTAAGTGTTTCAATCATGCTTGATATTTCGTCATCACTGAGGAGGCCTTCAGCAGGGCGAAGTCCGATGCCATCATGTGAGGCTGTAAAATTGAAATATGTGCAGCCTTGCTGGGCTGGGGGCATCGTCATCTGCCATGCATTGAGGTATTGCGATGTGCCATTAAGGAGACCATGCAGCAAGAGCGGCGGCAGTGAGAAATTGTAGACGACATGCGCTTCATTCCGATTGCCAAAATAACTTAAGTTTTCGAAATGCGGGACGTTTGTCTCAGTGATTAAAATCAGAGTTTCTTCACAGTAGTCTGTGAGCAAACGCATAATACGAATGATCTCATGTGTTTGTCGCAAATGGATAGACGACGTGCCAATTTCCTTCCATAAAAATGCTACTGCATCTAATCGAAACGTGCGAACGCCCCGGTCTATATGAAAGCGCAAAATACGAAGAAATTCGATAAGAACATCAGGGTTTGAAAAGTCAAAATCGACTTGGTCATGACTGAAAGTGCACCAAACATGCTTTGTCCCAGTTGCAGTCTCAACGGGGCGTAACAATTCATGAGCACGTGGCCTTATGACCATAGAAAGATCATCATCAGGTGAGGCTTCAAAGAAAAACTTATCGTAGGGTTTGTGTCCCTGCAGGTAGGCATTAAACATTTTGCTTTGGCTAGAGCAGTGATTTATCACAAGGTCAGACATCAATCGAAAATCATCTGATATCCGCCCGATATCTTCCCAAGCACCCAGACCACTATCGACTGTTAGATAATCAACAACAGCAAAACCATCATCGGATGTGTAGGGAAAATACGGCAAGATATGAACGCCAGATATGACGTCTTTAATTTCCCGATTTAGAAAATCATAAAGCAGATCGAGCGGTTTGTGCTCGCCATCTACAAATGTGTTCCCATAAGTGATGAGGTAATTGTCTTTTTCGCTCCAAATAGAATTGGAAGCAGAGCGCCCTCGGCGCCTAGGGCCGTTGGTGTCAGCTCTCGTTTCTTCTGGCCAAAAAACTTGGAAAATAGCATCCTGCAATTTAGGGCTATGATGATCGGGATAAATGGACGTTAGAAGAACGTCTAGATTGTCCCGCAATCGCTGCGGTATGTGTTTTGCAGTGTCAGGCAATAAGGTAACTCAAGATTGTTCGGGCATATATTTTTGATATTATTAGCACTCTAAAGCAAAATATTAAATGGGTTCGGTTGCACAGCTATCGATCACAATGCTGCTTTTTAAGTCATGTTAGGAATCTCGGCGGTGTCAGATAAGCCGTATTTCAACCGACCTAGAGGGTGATGGGGAATAATAAATCTCCAAGTTCTAAAATATATCATGTATTCCCGTTTGATTTGTGGGTGTTCCTCTAATTTCCAATCAAAGAGCAAATGATGAAACGAAAGAACGAATGATCTACTCATGATGCTCCAGTGATAAGGATGCAATCGATCCAAGAACAGTTCTCACAATTACCGCTGGTCTTGGTCCAATGCTGCCCTCCAGTTTTATTAAAGCCCCATAGTTCTCCCGCTTCCACCTGTCCGATCCCAAAACGAGTGACCCGATGGTGACCGAGGACCTCATGTCAAAGTGTGACCGGACATCGAATAGGTAACGAAATACCTTTTAAGGTACTGAAAAATATATCAGAAATATCTGAGAAAATGGCGCGCTCGGGAAGATTCGAACTCCCGACCCCTAGATTCGTAGAATAGGTGAATTCGGTTTTCATAAATTATCAAAAGAGATCAAACCTATTGTTTTTCTTCGTTATTTCTGTTTATCTAAAAATCAGTAGTGCTCACAAAAACCCATGAGAACTTAGTTTTTCGTGACCCCAGTGTGACCCCAGCGGGTTGGTATAGGGGTTGTGGAACCCCGATTGATGGTTTGAGAGATATGCAGACATTCAACGATGCGATGGTGAAGGCGCTTAAACCGCTTGAAGGTAAGCGTCAGGAAATTCCTGATCCCAAGACTTCGGGCCTCACAATTCGCGTTACGCCCACTGGTGTGAAGACATGGGCCTTTAGATATCGCAACGCGGCCAATCGTCAGTGCCGGGTCACGCTTGGTCGTTATCCAATGATTTCATTGGCAGATGCGCGCCTCAAGGCAAAGCTACTTGTTGGCGAAGTGGCAAGCGATAAAGACCCCGTTGCTGAACGTAAGAAGGAAAGAGCGAGGCTAGCTGCCGAAGCGCTGCGTACAGTTGATGGTTTGGCTGAAGCCTACTTTGACGATGCAGCGATGGGTCTCCATCGCAGAAATGCCCAGCCTAAACGGGAGGGTACGCTTGCAGGTGAACGTCGAATTTATGACCGACTTGTCAAACCTGTGTTTGGATCTGTCGCCATCGCGGACCTGACAAAACCTGATATTCAAGCATTCGTATCCAAGCAATCGAGACACGCCCCTTCCAATGGCCGATATTGTAGAAATATTATTCGGCAATTTCTCTCGTATGCTGTTCGAAAGGAGCTTGTCGCTGTCAACGTGGCTTTAGATATTCAAGTGCCAGCAGCTAAGTCTCGAGATCGTGTTTTGACGGACGATGAGCTTAGACGCTTCTGGATCGCCTGTGAGAAGTCTTCAGACGTTAAGGGCTTGCAGCTTTCCATCGAGATGGGAATTGCTCTCAGATTGGCTTGTGTGACCCTCCAGCGTGGCGGAGAGGTTTGTGGTATTCATACAGGCGAAATCGACTTTGAAGCGAAGCTTTGGACAATTCCAGCTTCGCGCATGAAGACAAAGCGCATTCACTTAGTACCGTTGTCAGATGAGGCAATGAAGCTCATCAAATACGCTATTGCCCTTCACGGAGATGGTTATCTCTTCCCATCGCCCCGGGACAAAGACAAGCACATTGATCGAAGGGGCTTCACAAGGGCTATGAGCCGCATTGGTGATGTGATGGATATTGAGAATGCAACGCCTCATGATTTGCGAAGGACAGGGCTACAAATCTTACGAGCGAGCGTGTCGGTATTCCGAGGTTTGTCGTATCTCAGGTGTTAGGTCACTCTGGTGATCTAGGAGGAGGCGCGGCGATAACGGGAACTTATGACCGGAATGATTATCTAAAAGAAAAACGACGGGCGCTGGATGCTTGGGCGATGAGGCTGGGCGAGATTGTGACTGGGGAGCAATCAGATGGAAATGTGATTGCCTTTGGTATGAAGCGCTAGCTTTCTGCCAAGTTTGGAAGTTTGGCTTTCGGCCCGAAGCGGACGTTCGAGTTCAGTTCGGATGTTGCATTGAGATTTCCCGAAAGCTGCCATTCATTACTTGATTGAGTGAAAAGAAAAGTATTTTTTATACAATCTCTGTATCTTTTAGAAATATGGTCAAAACCAAATATTTGGCATGACTTAGAAGATCGTAGCTGCTAGCTGAATCCTTGCAGATCGATTTATTAACTTAGGAGGCTTACGTGAGCATCATCGTGTTAAAAGTTCCCTCTGATCTGACTAGCAACTTCAGAGATCATTGGAAAGACATGCGGATAGCAGAAGCATTAGATCCAGAAGTTGACCTTGGAGAGCCGGTACTTTTGGACAACTTCGATGGCGCCGCGGTTGCTGCTTGGACGGTGTCCATGTCCCCCTATATTGCTCCCATTGTTACTGCGGTATTTGGATACTTGGTCGCAAAGAGGGGTGAACTGGAAATTCAAAAGGATGATACGACAATTCGTATGAAAAATCTAAAACCATCGCAGCTGAAACAACTCTTGGCAGCTATCGATGAGCACATTTAGCGGACTAAATCCGTCCGAGCGGGCTACAGTTAAATCACTGTTTCCCCGCAAAGTAGCACAACCAGTTGTTTTACATGACCGTACTCAAGTCAGATCAACAACAGCTTTTCTCAGAGAGAAATTTGAGCTTCAGGATCAAGATATCCGTGTGTTGCCGGTATCAACATTGGAATGGTCCAGCACTTCATTTTCGCTTGCGACTAAAAAATTGGCACTAGTTGATGTTGAACAAGCCAATGCAGTCAGTTTTCTCTTATCGAAGAGCCTACTATTTGAAAGGCCTATTTTCGCTTACCTCGAGTTTATGATTAGAGCGGCAGAATCCTGCTATAATTCTGGGTATCCAGGATTATCACTGCTAGTGGCCAAAAAGGCGAATGATCGGTTGCGGCGATACTCCAGGTCGAACAAATCTTTTCCAGAAATCGCTAGACCAATGGCTCCCAGTAATGCTGCTTTTGAAGCGTTAACTTCAGGGCTCGTATTGGCTTTTGTCACTGGGCACGAGATAGGACATCTCACTACTAATGATAGAGGGGCCCTAAAAGATATTTTTGAATGGATATCGTTCAAATATAAAAGCAATGAAACCGAACCAAGCAATTTTTCTGAAGGACAACATTTCAACTTCTTGAAGCCAGAATGTATTCAGAAGTTTGATAAGGAAGGTGCTTTTTGTGGGGATATTATTCTCGGCACTAAATTCGCCGCCAGATGGCATCACCTGCGATCGCTCCAGAAAGGCGAAGCGTTTTCTGACGTCCTAGGGTTGGTGGCTTTGTCGAAAGTTGCCTTAGATAAAAATCTCGAACCGGACATTGCTGCAGCTACAGTGTTGGAGCTGTTAGAGTTCACAGAGATGCTTATGTCTTTGCGAAGGCTCCTGCCTAGATTACCAGTTCGTGGAGTACGCACCAATGTTACCTTTGAACCAACTTCTCTTGGTTTTCGACGCCTAATGTTCTTTGAGACTCTAAATGCGATGCGGAAACGAATGCTACCCATCTCAGAGGAAGTTTGCGCTTATTGGGATATGCTACCCGAAGTTAGTTTTCAAAAATTGCTCGTTCAAAAGAGTTCAGGTGAATTATACAGTGTTTCGAATAGAACAGTTCATATTGCTCGCGGCGCTCTGCTAGTAAGCAGTTTGAAACATATGCCTGAAGCACCATCAGAGGCATCGATAAAGGAGAAATTCGGACCATTGGCAGGAAATGGTTTTTTCCTAGCTAGCTGCCTAAAAATTCCGGAACGATGGTTCAGAATACATCAACACAATAATTGGGTGCCGAAACCAGAAGACGAGACGGTCCCAGTTGGCTATGCCTCAGCAATTTTTGACCTAGCAAACATCGTTAAGAAGAAGTCTAACACCGACGCAGCTGAGGCAGTAGTTCGGAGGCAGTGTGGCCTTGACCATTCTTTGATGCTCAAACTTATCCGTCATCCTCGCACCCAAGTTTTCCAAAGGCGAGTGATTGGACAGTGGCCCAATTCAGTCATGCGGCACATATGACCTCAATTGTGTCCGGTCGACCTAAAAATAGTCTCCACGACAACGAAGCGTTGTCATGCGCAGTAGGGAAGTACAACATATTTGCGATCTGTCGCAGTCGTAATTTGACATGGATGATGTTAAGCTGGCCTCCCTTAAACTTAGTCTTTCTGTGCGAAGCCACTGATGGGGAACACTATTTTTCTCAGACATGAAAACCCTGATCCATATAGATTTCAAAACAAAAACACTGTTTGAGCTTTGGGACAGTCGGCCCCAAGATGCCGTTTAGAGAATTATACAAACTTGATTGCTGTTTCCCAAAAGCTGCCATTCGTTTTCCTGAATAGGTAGCGACACCAAACTTCGGCAATGCTGACTGGTGACCAAATTAAAAAGTTAGATAAAGGTCTCAGACGAGAGGAATGCGACCATTTGGTGTTTGTCGAAATTTAAAAGCCCGAAGAAACAAGACCTTTATTTACAATGCAAAATTGGACGTTTAATGGATTTTCTTTGTGGGTAGCCATATTTCCAAATTTAGATTGAGCTTTATTGTCCTGCCCAACGTTTTTCCATTGTTTTCAGCAAAAGGGTGATGACGCCCGTTAAGACCAGATAAAGAACGGCCGCATATAGATAGATGTCGAGTGAGTAGGTTCTTGCAAATACGGTTCTGGTCTGGCCCATCAGATCCAAAACTGTAATTGTGGATACGAGTGCTGAGCCTTTCATCAACAAAATCACTTCATTGCCATAGGCAGGCCAGCTGATGCGGAGAGCTTGAGGAAATAGAATATGCCGCATGGCATTAAACCATGAGATGCCGCATACTTTTGCAGCTTCCATCTGGCCTTTGTTGATGTTGACCAACCCTCCGCGCAAAATTTCAGCCACATAAGCTGATGTGTTGAGGGTGAGGACCATTAGTCCAACAAGCCAACTATCCGATAGGATGAACCACAACGGACCGACTGTTTCTTGACCTAGAGCGCCAATACCGAAATAGGCGATCCAGAGTTGGACCAGCAACGGTGTGCCGCGAAATAGATAACAATAACCTGTTGCGACGACAGACAATGTCTTGAAGCGTGACAGTCGTGCAAGGACAATAATGACAGCAAGGATAAATCCTAAAAAACACGCAAGTGACAGGAGTTCGACGGTCACGATAAACCCGTCAGCAAATCGCGAACAATAGTCAGCTAGGCCCTTCGGTGCGACGGGTGATACAACGGCACACACACCATCGGATACGGCATATTTTATATCTGTATACCAGCTCATGATGTGTAGCCTCGTTTGGCAGTGCGTTCTGCCTTAGCGCGAATGATGTCAGATAGGGATGTCATAATGAGATAGAGCAGGCCGGCAGCAAGCAAAAACAAGAGCGGATTGCGTGTCGCTTCGCCGGCGACTTTAGCAACCCTAAGCAATTCATCCAAAGCGATGACAGCTGCAAGGGAAGTATCTTTGATCATGACCATCCAAAGATTGCCGAGGCCTGGAATGGCAAAGCGCCATAATTGTGGGAAGCGGATATTCCATAAGATTTGAAAACTTGAAAGGCCGACTGCTTTGCCAGCTTCAATTTGACCGTTTGGAACAGCAAGATAAGCACCGCGAAAGACTTCGCAGCTATAGGCACCAAAAATGACGCCTAATCCAAGAACTGCTGCGAGGAACTTAGGAATTTCAATAGTGACGTTAGACCCGATTAGAGCAAGCCCAGAATTCAATGCAGCTTCCGAACCAAAGAACACGAGCAAGAGAACTAGAAACTCAGGAACACCGCGAATGATGAGTGTGTAGGTTTCGGCGAACCATCTAAGAGGAGCAAACCTCGAAACTTTCATTCCGGCAAGGCCAATGCCAAGGAAAAAACCAAGTGTGACGGCGCAAAGCGCTAGCTGGATTGTGAGCACAGCTGCCCAGAGCAGGTCATCGCCCCAGCCGTTATCGCCATATGACAAAAGTTCCATTCACTCACTCCAATAGGACAAGATGCGAGGCTAAAACGCAAAATGCGAGGGAAGTCCCCCGCATCTCGCTTAAAGCTTAAAAGATGTCTGCGCCGAAATAAGAATTCGAAATCTTTAGGTATGTTCCGTCTGCTCTAATGGCAGCGAGAGCATCATCAAATTTCTTTTTCAGCTCGCCTTCGTTTTGGCGGATCCCAATACCAATCTTGTCGTTGATGTCGATTTGAGTGCCAACAACTTCGTAGTCTGGATTGTCTTTCAACCATGTAAGAGCTGGCAAAAGGTCTGATACGATTACGTCAAGACGACCAGAAAGAAGGTCAGAGTTGGCCGTTGTTTGCGTGTCATAAAGTTTCACGTCGCCGCGAGAGCCTGCCTTTTCTTCAACCCAAGATGAAGAGACAGTTGAGCGTTGTGCGCCGATGGTTTTCTTCAAAGCAGATTCGTGATCAAAGCCTGACCCTTTTTTGGCAACAATCGCGATGTAGTTTGAGTAATACGGTCCAGCAAAATCGATTGATTGCTTACGCTCATCCGTGATCGACATTGATGCGATGATGGCGTCGTATTTTTTGTTGACCAATCCTGGAATGATACCATCCCAATCTTGTGCAACGATTTCGCATTCTGCTTTCATTTGAGCGCAAAGTGCTTTGGCGATGTCAATATCAAAGCCAACCAAT
This sequence comes from Hyphomicrobiales bacterium, assembly GCA_039973685.1. Taxonomy (NCBI): domain Bacteria; kingdom Pseudomonadati; phylum Pseudomonadota; class Alphaproteobacteria; order Hyphomicrobiales; species Hyphomicrobiales bacterium. The sequence goes on along the minus strand of JBDWKL010000018.1, from coordinate 105,582 downwards.
TCACCGGCAGCGTTTTTCTCGTTGAATGGAGGGAAAGCGCCCTCGGTTGCGATGGTGATTTTATCTGCGGCCATTGCATTGGTTGCAGCGAGAGCGACAACGCCCAATACTGCTGATACTAATTTTTTCATGTTTTCCTCCTAGTGTAATTTAAAGCGCCATGCTTAGAAATTGACGGCACTCTTCAGTTTCAGGTTTGCCGAGAACTTGTTCCGGCGGACCCTGCTCACCAATCAGTCCGTCTTTTAGAAAAGCGACATGGTTGGAGATTTCTCTTGCGAACCCAAGTTCGTGGGTTACGACGATCATAGTTCGGCCTTCATCGGCCAGATCTCCAATTACCTTCAACACTTCACCAACCATTTCTGGGTCTAGCGCGGATGTCGGTTCATCGAAGAGAATGAGTTTGGGATCCAATGCCAGTGTTCGAGCAATCGCGACACGTTGCTGTTGCCCCCCTGACAGTTGGTTTGGATATTGATTGCGTTTGTCCGCGATGCCGACACGGTCAAGCAAACGTTCTGCTGTCTCGACGGCCTCCGCTTTGCCCTTTTTATGAGCGAGTATTTGGGCGCAGGTCACGTTTTCAAGGATGCTGAGATGGTGCCAAAGATTAAAACCTTGAAACACCATGCCCATTTGTTGACGAATGCTTTGGAGCACCCGTTCCGAGGTTACTTTGCGCTCGGAATGTCCAGATTTGACGGGCTTGGACAAGGGCATCTTTTGCCCTTTGAAAATGATCTCACCACTTGTTGGCATTTCCAGAATGTTCAAGCATCGCAAGAAAGTTGATTTTCCAGACCCACTTGAACCGATAATCGAAATGACATCGTGGTCATTTGCCGTGAGGGAGATGCCCTTGAGCACCTCCAAATCACCATAGGATTTATGCAAATTCTCAACAATCAGAATGTGTTCGTGTGTACTCATGGTAAATTCTCACAGATAATTTGTGGTCGCTATTGAGCGCGTTGAACCATGCCGAAAAGGTCGCGAGGGTCATCAGGGTCCGCCAACATATCGAGTTCAACAAAATGCCCTGTGCGTTCTAGTTGATCGCGGACATAGCGCAGTGCTGAGAAGTCTTCCGTTGCGAATCCAACGCTGTCGAAAAGGGTGATTTGATCTTTCGAAGTGCGCCCTTCGATTTGACCAGAAATGACCTGCCAAAGTTCTGTGACAGCATGGTCGTCATCAAGCTGCTGAATTTCGCCTTCGATGCGGGTCTGTGGTGGATACTCAACAAAAATGTCTGAACGCAGTAGAATGTCTCGGTGCAATTCTGTTTTGCCCGGGCAATCTCCGCCGATGGCGTTGATGTGGATGCCAGAACCAATCATGTTGTCGGTTAGAATGGTCGCGCATTGTTTGTCTGCCGTGCAGGTGGTGATGATATCAGCACCCGTAACTGCTTCTTGTGATGAGCTGCAGCTAATGACCGTTAGCCCTTTGTCCGCTAAATTTGCGACGGCTTTTTTGGTTGCTTGTGGGTCGATGTCGTAAAGCCGCACGGTCTCAATGCCAACAACTTCTCTAAACGCCAGCGCTTGGAATTCACATTGGGCGCCATTGCCAACCATCGCCATGGTCTTTGCACCCTTTGGGGCCAAGTGTTTGGCGGCAACTGCAGAAGTGGCAGCTGTGCGCAATGCTGTGAGGATTGTCATCTCTGACAGCAATACAGGATACCCATTGGAGACCTGCGCCAATACGCCAAAAGCTGTAACCGTCTGGAAACCGCGTGCCATATTGGCAGGGTGCCCGTTTACATATTTAAAACCGTATGTTTCGCCGTCGCTGGTTGGCATAAGTTCAATGACACCCTCTTTGGAGTGGGCCGCAACCCGTGGTGTCTTGTCGAACTGATCCCAGCGCAAAAAATCAGCTTCAATATAATCAGCAATCTCAGCAATCATTTTTGCCGCACCAATGGTGTTCACAATGCGCATCATGTTGTCGACGCTAACAAAAGGCACCATGGCAAGTTTTGAGGGTTGTAGATTGGTCGTGCTAGGCATGGATTATCCTTTGATTAGTCGTTGATTTTTCTGTGCGTTCAATAGCTTTGAGTTGGCCTGTCTAGTACCTTGCGACCAAGCAGGCTGGCGCACAGATCAACCATTAGTTTTGCGGTACGCCCACGTTCATCGAGGAAGGGATTGAGCTCAACCATGTCGAGCGATGTCACCAAACCACTGTCACAAAGCATTTCCATGATCAGGTGAGCCTCGCGGAATGTGGCTCCACCTGGAACAGTTGTTCCAACAGCTGGGGCAATGTTGGGTTCTAAAAAATCCACATCGAGACTGACGTGCAAAAGGCCATTTGCCTTTTTGACACGCTTCAAAAACGACCGCAAAGGTGACGCCACTCCGCATTCATCAATCGCGCGCATATCATGTATTTCAATGCTGTTTTGCGCTAACTGTTTTTTCTCTTCAGCGTCGACCGAACGTATGCCCAACATGCAAATATTAGCGGGATCAACTGGGTTATGAAGTTCAGGATAGTACCCCTCAAAGCCACGTTGGCCGGTAAAATAAGCAACTGGAGTACCGTGAAGATTGCCACTGTCTGTGCTTTCCAACGAATGGAAATCTGGGTGGGCATCAAGCCACAAAACGAACTGCTCTCTTCCCATTTCCGCTGCATAGCGACTAACGCCGGGAACAGTTCCAATTGAAAGACTATGGTCTCCTCCCAAGAATATCGGGAGAGTTGAAGGTTGAATGGCCGCGTAGGCTGCATCCTCTAGAGCAGCAGCCCAGCTAATTGTTTCATTAAGGTGGTGAACGGCCACATTAGAATGTGGCGCAGTTTCATTCGCTCTTGGCGTAATGTTACCCCGATCTTGAACCGGATATCCTAACTCTTCAATGGTTTGTTTAAGCCCCGCAATACGATAAGCATCTGGCCCCATTACACAGCCAGGTTGCCTCGTGCCGGAATCCACTGGAGCGCCAACCAAAACACAATTCATATCATCACGATCATTTTTCAATATCTGTTTTGATGATTATCTGTGGATTTAGATGAAGTAAATAGTTAGATTAATGCGCTATTACATGCTATTTTTAATCAAAATGATGGAATAAATTAGCAATTTGTCAAAAGGTGAGAATGTGCTTGGATTAACCGCGACGGATAAGAAACTGCTTGGTCTTCTCAAAAGGGATGGACGGGCTTCTGTAACAATTTTAGCGGAGCAATTGGGGGTGTCGCGAGCAACCGTACAAACCAGCATGGATCGTCTGATTGCATCAAACGCAATTCAAAGGTTTACGATTGATATAGACAATTCTGCCGGCGGCGAAATAATTCGCGCTGTGATGACCATCGAGGTTCAAGGGCACTTAACGTCGTCAATCGTGAAATCGCTGAAAAAGATGCCAGAAATCGTTAGTCTCCACACAACGAATGGTGCGTGGGACCTTGTTGCCCAAATTGAAACCATAAGTCTGCTGGAATTCGATGGACTGTTACGCCGTGCACGAGAAATTTCTGGCATACTGAACAGCGAAACCAGTATTCTTTTGAATTCTGTGAAATAACGAGAAAACTGGGCGCATAAATTAATTGGGTAACTCAGATTAATAACACTGCCAATATTGCAGCGACAAACGGCAGCTTTGGAACATCTCTAGGCAAACTTGTGCACTGCCGCCAACGTCCGCTCTCCCCCCTTAAGTGCCCTTTCTAATAACGTCGAATTGTGGTTCAGTTTTACCTTGCAAGGCGTCTACCGTTCTAGCGACACATCAAGCAATTGGTTCAGGCAGCCACGCCAGCACCATCAAGTTAAGGTCGTGACGTTTCTGACAAACTTGGGCCCGTATACTTTTTTACTTCTACCGACTTCCAGAACAGTATACGAAATTAGGGTTGCAATCGTCAGGCGCTCACCCACTAATTTAACCGAAATTATGAGGTTTGGATAATATGTCTCGTGAAGAGAATAGTATCAGAAAAGGACAAAGAAAGGCGAGAGATCTCGGTCGGAAAGTAAAAAGGGATGTGGGATCCAGTAAGATAACAACGGCGATTGTGGAAGGTGCGGAAAAGCTTGGAGCGCAAGCCTCCGAGTTCGTTGAATCAAGTGGAATTAAAGAACAACTTAAACCCGTTGCAGGAACGGTGAAAAGTGCCATTGAGGCTGGAAGAGAAGCGATTCAAAGAGCGGATGAGGCTACAGGGGCTAGCGAAAAGCTAGGGGCCGCTGGTGATGTACTAATTGGAACAACGGTTACTCCAACGAAAGAATTTTTAAGCAAATCTGGAGTAACAGAAAAAGTTGAACGTGCTGTAGACGAATCTAAAAAACAATATGGGAAAATCAGGTATATCATAAAGCCATACTTCGCTCCCGAAGATACAGTTGAGCTTCTCACTGTTACAAAGGAAGAACTTACCAAAATCACAGCATGCATTCTTCAAGTTAGCGACAAAGAAGCCGCTGGCTGGATGGAAGGGTTTGGCAAAGTCGTTTCAACTCAATTGGCAGGACTGGTAGGCACAGCTTCATTATTTGGACTAGTCAGCACTTTTGGGACGGCAGGTACTGGAACCGCAATAGCAACGCTGCACGGTGCAGCCCTAACAAATTCAACACTTGCGGCGCTTGGTTTCGGCGGTGGAATGGCCGCAGGTGCATTGGTGCTATCAGGTTTCGGGTTGGTCGTAGGTTTCGCAACTTACAAATTTGTACTTTCATCAAAATCTCGAAATTACGACGACCTGTCTGATGAAGAAAAACGAATAGTTGAAACTTGCGGATTATTAGCCGCAAGCATTGAGAGTAAGCTCGAAGAAAGACCTTTTCGCTTATATTCTGATGAAGCATTGCAATTTTGCGATTCACTGCAAAAACTACATGAGCACCTTGAAGAAAATGCTGATAGCATCTGCGCCAATTTAGATGGAAAAAATTCACTAAAATATAGCCAGCACATACTGACAGATTTTAAGCCTGCTGTTTTGGATGGCTTCCAATTTTATGCTGCTAAATTACCTATAAGTCCTGCTGGGTTAGTTGCGGGTGTATTCTATAGTTTACTTACACAAACAGCTCTTGGCGGCTCTCAAGAGCAAGATTTGGTGCTAGAGGCTATTCGTAGGTCTAAAACGGAATTAAACGCCGCCGATGAAGTTGAAATTTCTGAATATTTAAGTGGATTAACACCTGAACAACTGAGAGGCGTCGCTAATAATGTGAAGGGAATTTATCACGAACTTCTATGGGTTGAAGGATATAACGCTACTCATACTGACACATCCGCCGAAGTGCATGGTTCCACGAACCATGAGGGATCTGATGTTGTTATTCGTTCAACAGACACTGGTGAAATACAATATGAATACCAGCTTAAGGCTACGAATAGTAAAAGCTATGTGGCTGAACATCAGGATAGGTATAGCGATATAGAGACTATCGCGACAGTTGAAGTTGCGGATAAAATGGATGGCGTGCAACCTAGTGGTCATACCAATGAGGCTTTAACCCATGAGGTAACAAGCGCATTAGAAGACCTTTCAGACAACTCCATAACCGATAGAATTTTTGAATCTGGTGAATATACCGGATTGGTCGCTGCGGGTTTCGAGGCGCTTAAACTTTTGGATGGTAAAACCACCATTCCTGCCGCTGGAAAAAACACAATTCGAACAGCTGCGAATGCTGCAGCTGCAACGGGTATTACGGCTTTCTTGTTCGGCTGACTGTTTGCTGCAACTGGTTGTGACCCTCGAATAGTAGCGATAGCTTATATAATAATTATTCTTTGATAGGACGAAGATATAGAAAATGCACCATCAATCCCCTTAGCAAGAGATAAATTACGTTTTGTGCTGAGGTGCTGCGTCCCGCATGTGGCAAGAAGCTTTGTACGGTCCCTTTTTTCCTGAGAGAACCGCTTTAGGGCGCATAATGAGAAATCCCTCATCCCATCACACTTACTTGGCCAAGACTCAGTTTGAGCATGTGTGTCGGCCTGCACGGCTCTGCAGGTGCGTTTATCGGTGTATGCGGTGGCTGTGCCGTGAGAAGCATGGCTAAGCCCTACCTGTAGTCTGATTGCAGAACAGGAGATAGTTCTCAGCTTTCATCAAGCATAGGCCAATTAGTTGTTGCACGCTTGCGTAGTCTTCAGATGTGGTGCTTATCAGTGAAGCGAGTTTAGCGATGGATACATGCAGCCGCACTTCCTCGATACAGGTTACGTCCCGCTCACAGAACCCTAAGAGGTCACGCTCAAAGTCATGATGATGATCACCATGCTCAACCATGTAATGAAGATGGAGCTGAACTCGCAGGTTGATAGGATATGTAGAAAAGCTCTCAACTGTCATGAGCTTTGCTCTAAGAAATTCAAACGACGAACTTCACAAACCAGAGCGCTTTCGAAATTCTCAATTTCTGATTCAATCACCTTATCAGACAGCCCCAGCTTGCGCATCTTCGATCTGAGACGGGAAAGGGTTTCTCTTCGAAAGTTCTCTCTTGTCTGTTCTGTCTTTCTCTCAATAAGAGTTCGAGCGACCTGGCGAACCTTGCCGATGCGATGGTGATGTGGAAAGGGAATGATCGCTGCTGAACGTTGTGCCAACTGAACAATGGGAGGCTGTTGTCATGCTGCATGACGCCCCCCTAAACTGGGAGCCCGACCCAAGATATATAAGATAGTAGCCAAAAGGACACCGAAGGTATGCAGGAAGGGGAACCGAAAATGAGTGCCTAACGTGTAGGAAAGGGCACCGAAACTATGTCGGAAAGGGAGCTGGGAAACTGTCTTTATGACGCCTTCGCTAAGCATGCTTTATCCTTTCGCTTTTCTGATTGAATTTTCTTCTCGCTAAACTGCTCAACAATTGTTTGAGCTTGCTCTATGGATTGGATTTTCTTCCATTCATCAGTCGGTTTCACATTCCTTGTAGGGAGGTACGTTAGACGGTAGCGATTAGGGGCTCTAACATCTCCACGCCAAGAGTCTATCGGCCGCACAATTTCAATGAACCCAAGTTGCTCACCACATTCCAACATTGATGAAATTCGCCGTTTAGATACACCAGCCTCCATAAACTGGTTGTATGAAACGAAGAGCTCTCCATTGTTCATTCCGCCATGTCGCATATGTTCTGTTTCCAGGCGATCCAGTATGCGCCACAGAGGAACAGGCTTAACGTTCCAAGCAGGACTTAGCTTCATCTCAAGGCGATGGGGCACAAACCCCGTATCAAGCCAACTACGTTTCTTAGGCATTCCAATCTGCCCTCTTGATGAGAGCTGGGCGAGGTCGCACACCTGCATGGGTAAACCCGAGTAGGGCAAGATCACGTGGGATCGAGAAACGTTCCATCGCTTCTGCAAGGGATAAGTCTGAATGACGTGCAGCGTCTTGGATAGAGGCTGCGATGGTTTTTATGATTGGATGAAGCATCAGGCAGCCTCACCAGCACGAGCTGCTATCCAAGCTTTGCGTTGAGCAATCAATATACCTTGGCGGCGTGGAGATAACTGAATTGGTTTTGGAAAGTCACCGGCGGCTATCATTCGGCGAATTGTAGAGTAGCTGACACCTATAGCAGTTGCTGATTGGCGCACAGTTTCGATTTGTTGGGTGGAGTTTTCTTCCATTTATGACCTCACTTAGTTGCTTATGAGGTCAGGATGACGTTTTTGGTTTATTCAGTAAAAGGGGTAAACAAAACTCAATCGGAAGGGCTCTTTACCCGCTCTGTTACGAAGGCAGTAATTGCGTCTCTATTATTACCGACAAATGCAGCCGCCTCACTGCCTGTGAACCTATGAAGGTTGTTTTTCTCTGGGTGACTTAAGCCTATCACTCTTCTTGTTACCATTTCCACGAACCTTCCAAATGGACCAGGCTTTCCGTATTCTTTTGAAGAATTATCTGTCTTTGTAGCGACGTTTCCCAAAATGCGCTCCCAAAAATCTGCGCACTCCATCAAAACCATGTAACGCTTCTCTATGAACCTGCCCCTTTTGCCATTCACCCAGTTCAGCTTCGAAATCAATACAGTTTGTTCGGCCATTAATGAATTTATGTTTTGATTTAAGACCTCCAAACACTCCTTATTTGAACTGACGGCTCTTGGGCTTCGCAGAAAGTTTCTGGTTGCGCATAGCGTGTCTATAGTTTCAGAAATTTCAGTAATTTTACTTGGAGCAAGCTGTTTGGTGCCAAAAAGAAACCAATGATCTAAAATTCTTTCAAAAAAGCTCTGAATTATATCGTCATCATGGGGTAATGGGTTCGATAGGGTGCTGAACTCGTCATTAAACTCTTCACGAAATAACGTGGAATCTAAATCTTCTGATTCTGGGTTATCATTATTATTTTGTGACCCCGGCGTGACCCCAGGCTGTTTTGGCTCATTGGTCATATTGGCTAAGTCTTTGATTTAAATGGCGCGCTCGGGAAGATTCGAACTCCCGACCCCTAGATTCGTAGTCTAGTGCTCTATCCAGCTGAGCTACGAGCGCGTCTTGACCTATCGGTCTTGAGGTTGCGAACGTTTGACGTTGGCAACAGTCCTGCACGGATTAATGCTTTCATTGGCGAAAAGCAACCCGCTTTTTTCAAAGAGTTGCTATTCTTTTGAAACTTCTGCGTTTCGTCGTTAATTGCGGCCAAATTAACGGTCTGGAATGATGATTTCGAAGCTTGCGCCAGGGCTTTCTTTTTCAAGCAATCTGATTGTGCCGCCATGAGCGGTTACAATTTCATGAGCGATGGCGAGGCCGAGGCCCGTTCCGCCTTTTGAGAAGGAACCTTTGAACGCTTCAAACAGGTGGGCTTTTGCGCGTTCTGGAATGCCTGGGCCTGTGTCTTCGACTAAAATTTGCGTAGAACCGTTTTCTTTATGGGCTTTGATCCATAGGCGTTTGACGACGGCACCATTGTCGACTGCTTCCAGCTCTTTCACAGCATTGCGGGATAAATTCATGAGCACTCTGAAAATTTGCTCAGGGTCTGCATCAAACTCGAGTGTATCTGGGACTTTGTTTTCCCATTTGATGGTTTTGTGATCATCGACTTCCAGCAGAGAGGCAAGTTCTTGAACAAGGTTGTGGAGGTTCACGAGCTGACGTTTTGGGTCTTCCTCGCGGGCGCTACCGTAGACGAGTGTTGACTGACAATATCCGATGGCACGGTCAATACCTGCAATGAGTTTGGGGGCAAAGCGTTGCACTTCTGGATCAGGCAGCATGGTCAAACGGTCGGAGACCAGTTGGACGGAAGCCAAGATATTGCGTAGATCATGGTTCACCTTGGAAACGGCAAGCCCGAGGTTTGCAAGGCGTTTTTGACTTGAAAGAGTGCCTTGTAGTTCTTTTTGCATGCTCGATAGAACGTTTTCAGCAACACCCAGCTCATCTGAGCGATTAGTGGGATTGATGACATTGTCTTTAGCTTCAGGGTTTTGCGAAAAAGCCACCATGTTATTAGCAATGTTACGAATGGGGCGCACGAACAAGATGCTGAGTGCTAAATACACCATTGCTGCCGTCAACAAAGAGATGATCAAAGATAAGATCATCACATTGCGCGTGTAGGTTAGCATGGCAGCGCGCAACGGTGCTTCTAGGGCGATAACCTCGAAAAGTTTGTTGCTTCCAGGTGGGGAGCCGCGAACCAAGATAGACCTCGACTGTGAGGTTAGGAGCGTATCCACTGCATCTCGAATAGATTGGAAAGCACCTGTTTCATTAACATCGAACTGTCCGCCCATTTCATTGGCATTATGCTCCAACATCGCAACCAGCTGACGACGGCCATCTTGCCTTTGGGCGAAGGTCACCACATCAAAGCTTCTAAGGGCGGCTTCCATACGGCTTATTTCTTCAGGTGTCTTTATGTTGTCCCCACCGCCACTTTCGCCTTGATAGACAAGCAAAACAGTTTGCGCACGGGTAAGGCGATCGGTCAGCCAATCATTTCGGAATTTGGCAACTGAGGGTAGGAAGACGAAAACCTCGCTCAACATCACAAAGCTTATCGTCAATAATAGGAGTTTGGCTGACAGGCCGCCAAAGTGACCTTTTTTCTTTGAGATAAGAGAATTAGCGAGTGGCTCCGCACCCTCATTTTCCACGGGGGTTTGTGTTGTGGTAGATCGCTGTATGAGCTCGTGATCAGGTTGCTTATTCAACAGAAACCCCTAGTTGCCAGTCTATTTTATCCTATGTGCCAGCCTTGAAGAATACAAACAAAAGATTGTAACTTTTACGACAGGAAGTGACAGGTTTGCTTGTCACCCAAATATTCGAAGGAAACTCACTAGTTTCTTGAGCCACCATTTTTGTAGCAGTGGTTTGTAAAATTCCGTCGATGCGCGTTTGCCAATTTCGCTCATGGTTGGATAAGGCGATACATAGCCAGTCATCGCGCTAACTTTCATGTTTTGTGAAACAGCAAGCGCCCAAATGTTGATCATTTCGTCCGCGCCTGCACCCACAATGCCAGCGCCCAAAATAACACCTTTCTTATCGGTGATAACTTTGATCAGGCCAGCTGTTTTGTGTTCTGCTTGAGCGCGGTCGTTTTCGACATATGGCCAACGCAACACGCGAATTTCTTTATACTTTTCGCGCGCCTCAGCTTCGCTGTATCCAACATTTGAAATTTCTGGATCAGTGAAAGTCGCCCACGGCAGGATGCGTCGGTTTTCTTCTGCTTTTTTTCTAAACAAAATGGCACGAATAACGAGGCCAGCATGGTAGCCCGCGACGTGGGTAAATTGCAGGCCACCTGCAACATCGCCAATGGCGTAAACACGTTTGTTGGTTGTGCGCATTGTCGCATCAACCGTGATGCCGCGTCGTTCAAATTCGATATTTGCTTTTTCAAGATCAAGGTTTGCGATATTGGCCGCACGACCTGTTGCAATCAAAAGGTGCGAGCCAGAAATGACGGTTTCTACGCCATCTTTCTCCGCAATTACATCAACGCCGCCGTCAACGGATGGTTCAAGGCGAACAACTTTCGTTTGCTCATGAATTTCGACGCCTTCTTGCCTGATGTTATCAAGCGCAATAGAGGCAAGTTCTGGATCGAATTGATTGAATGTGCGCATCGCTTCGACAACAGATACCTTTGAACCAAGACGGCGATGGGCTTGCGCCATTTCCATGCCAATTGGGCCACCACCAATGATGATAAGGTGTTCTGGCTTCACGGTGGTTTCAAACAGGTTTTCGTTGGTCAGATAATCGACATTCTCAAGGCCTGGAATAGGCGGCACGAAGGCTGATGAGCCTGTTGAGACAACAAAACGCCGTGCTTTGATCTCATAGTTGCCAGCAATCACTGTTTTGCTGTCTTGAAAACGGCCAGCCTCTGTGATCACGCGCACGCCGAGGCCTGTAAATCGCTCGACGGAATCGTTTGGCGCAATCGCGGCTATGACGCCGTGGACATGGTCATGAACTTTTTGAAAATCAACTTCAGGCTCTGCGGGTGTGATCCCAAATTTCTCAGATTGGCGGAAAGTTTTGGCAACTTTACCAGCAGCGATCATTGCCTTAGACGGAACGCAGCCATAGTTGAGGCAATCGCCACCCATTTTGTCTTTTTCAATCAAAACAACGGAGACGCCAAAAGAAGCCGCGGCTGCTGCTACACTGAGGCCGCCGGATCCAGCCCCAATTACACAGATATCTGGTTTTAGTATCTCAGTCATTTAACGTTCCAAATTTTCAATTGTTATGTTGCAGTCCAAATTCTCTTTGAAGCTGTAAACTTAATAGGGATGTTTCGTCAAACTTACGCTGATGTGTCCGTTGCTGATCGGTTTTTGCGATTGCGGATATATTTCACAATGAGCGGCACCACTGAGGCGATGGCAAGAGCTGCCAAGCCGAGTGTCACATTGGTGACGATGTTGGAGTCTTTTTCAAAGCTGGTACCCACTTGCTCGCCGATGAATGAGTAAGCATAGGTGCCTGGAATAATACCCAAGAAGGTCGCCAAGGCGTAACGGCCAAGGTCCATGCCAAAAAAGGCCGGTGCCAAATTAGTAATCCAAAACGGCACGACAGGGGCAAGGCGTAGGGTCAAAAGATAATTGAAAGCATCTTTTTGAAAACCGTCACGAAGCTTAGACATGCGCGGCCCTGCTTTTTCAGCAAGGAAATCGCCGAGCGAGGTTTTGGCAACAAGGAAGATGATTGAGGCACCAATTGTTGCGCCGAAAATTGTCAATGTCCCGCCAATTAGCCAGCCAAAAATTGCACCGCCAGCAATTGTCAAAAAGCTCGCGCCGGGAAAGGAGATCGAGACGGCGACAATGTAGATAATGAGGTATGAGCCCATTGCCAAAACAAAATTGTCTTGAACAAAAGCATCAAGGGCAGCTTTGTTTTCAGACAAAGTGTCGAGCGACAGATAAGTATGTACACCTGAAAAATAACCAACAAGAAGCAAGGCTACGATGACGCCAAGTGGCACCAGGCGCTTAGCTAAGCCACCGGAATTTTTCGGTTTATTTGTGTCAGGTTGGTTCGAAGCTGTGTCGTCCAAAGCCATATCGAGGATTGCTCCAGTTTGTTATTTTTAATTACTTAGCATGCCATTGCAAAAGGCGTATGATTGCCTGAAGTTCTGGAATGTGACCGTTAAAAGTCTGTTGCACTTAAACTATGATATAGGAATAATTCTGAACAGCAGACAAACAAAAATGCGGTTTGACGAACATGTTATCCTATCATGTTTTATATCACGGTTCTGTGATGAAAACATACAAGCCCATCGACAATATTTAAGGTTCTGTAGCGAATGATCTGAAATGGCGGATTATATTGGCTGATTTCATGGCGTATTCTGGGCGGATAGACATTGACTTTACCCCCACATTCAATCTATATGCCGCCATATCCAAAACGCGGGTAATGAAGACGGTAGCAAGAAGAAACTTTAAATAGTGGTTTTCTTGTAAATTCGCCAACCCGCTTTAAAAAGTTGAGGCCTGTGGGATACCATGGGAAAATCCGATGAAACGTACATTTCAACCAAGTAATCTCGTTCGTAAACGCCGTCACGGTTTTCGTGCGCGCAAAGCAACCGTCGGTGGACGTGCTATTCTTGCTGCCCGCCGTGCAAAAGGCCGCAAAAAGCTATCAGCTTAACGCGAGTTTAAGGGTGTAACCATTGGTCTCCACCCACACATCTTCGCTAAATGTGATGAAGAAGAGAGCCGCATTTCTTAATGCGGCTAAAGGCGTTTTTATGCCGAGAAAATCTTTCGTTATGCAGCGTAATGAGCAGAGTGATGCATCCGATGAAACGGATAGCTCTTTGCTTGATCCAAGAGTTGGATTTACGGTGACTAAGAAAGTGGGCAATGCCGTTATTCGCAACCGTGTGCGACGAAGAATGCGCGAAGCAGTGCGGGTGACAAGTTCGGAATTATTCCAAAACGGCCACGACTATGTGCTGGTTGGACGCAAAGAAGCTTTGAGCGTTGAGTTCAATACCCTTTGCGCTGACATTGAAAGCACGCTAAAGAGACTGGCGCGCGGCGAAGGTAAGCCCGCACGCCCCTATAAATCACGCACCGCACGGTCGCATCAAAAGCAAACGACCAGCGATACTGACAGGACGACACGCGCTCATGCAGGATAATAAGAATTTCATTATAGCTATTGTGCTTTCCATGATGGTTTTGTTGGGGTGGCAAGTTTTCGTTGTTGGTCCGCAGGAAGAGCAACGCCGCGTATTAGCTGAAGAGCAGCAAGCGCTTGAACAACAAGCAGCAGCAAATGGAACGGCACAAACGCCGTCAGTCCCGGCAGCACCTGGGTCGAACACGTCCGCGACAAACGCACAAGTGCCTGCAAGTGGTGTTGTTCCAGCAGCACCTGGCTCCGCAGTGACTCCTGCAGCAGGCGGTGACGCAGCGCTAACGCTGGAAGCAGCTCTTAAGAGCGATAAGCGGATTGCGATTGAAACAAAAAGCCTCAGCGGGTCAATCAATTTGGTTGGCGGTCGCATCGATGACCTTTTGCTCAAAGATTATAACGAAGAAAATGTCGACGATTCTCCTTTGGTGCGTTTGTTCCACCCAGTCGGTAGCGAAAACGCTTATTACGCTGAAACTGGTTTGGTTGCAGCAGCCGGTGGTCCCGCCTTACCAAACAGCGAGACTGTATGGAACGTTTCAGGCAATAAAGAGCTTGGCGTCGGCAAGCCTGTTGTTCTCACATGGGATAATGGCGCAGGCCTTACCTTTGAGCGGACTTACGATCTTGATGAAAACTATATGTTCACGCTTACGGACAAAGTGAAAAACAGCGGCAGCGAGCTTGCAACACTTTATCCTTACGGTTTTGTATCGCGTCGCGGTGAGCCAAGCACTACAGGTATCTGGATTTTGCATGAAGGCTTGATCGGCTTTTTCGGCAAGGACATTGGTCTTGAAGAAATTGATTATGACGACCTTGAAGACGACAACAATGTGCAAGAGGTCGAGAAAACAAGTTCTGGCTGGCTTGGTATCACAGATAAATATTGGGCTGCCACGCTAATCCCACCACAACAAACACCGTTTAAAGGCCGCTTTGCTCATAAGCCGGGTACACTCCCTTCTTACCAAGCAGATTTCTTGTCTGACCCGATTACGGTTGCAGCAGGTGGTGAAGCCAGTGCGACGACACGTTTGTTTGCTGGTGCAAAACAGACAACGTTGATTGATGAGTACCAAGAAAAATTGGAAGTTGAAAACTTCGAGCTGATGATTGACTGGGGTTGGTTCTACTTCCTCACTAAGCCGTTGTTTTATCTTCTCCACTGGTTGTTTGGTGTGTTTGGAAACTTCGGTGTTGCGATTTTGGGCGTGACAGTGATCGTCAAAATCCTCTTCTTCTGGTTTGCCAACCGTTCTTACGTCTCAATGAGTAAGATGAAATTGTTGCAGCCGAAGATGAAGGAAATTCAAGAACGCAACAAAGATGATAAGCAACGTCAGCAACAAGAGGTGATGAAGCTTTACAAGGAAGAGAAGGTGAATCCGCTTGCTGGTTGTTGGCCAGTTCTCATTCAAATTCCGGTCTTCTTCTCGCTCTATAAGGTGTTGTTTGTCACCATCGAGATGCGTCACGCGCCATTCTTTGGTTGGATACAAGATTTGGCGGCACCTGACCCAACCACGATCTTCAACTTGTTCGGGATATTGCCGTTCAGCTTGCCAGAGTGGATGCCGCTAATTGGCATTTGGCCGATCATTATGGGCATCACAATGTTTGTTCAAATGAAGCTAAACCCGTCACCACCAGACCCAACGCAGCAGATGATTTTCAACTGGATGCCTGTGGTTTTCACCGTGATGCTTGCAACATTCCCTGCGGGTCTCGTGATCTACTGGGCATGGAACAACTTTTTGTCGGTCATGCAGCAATATGTCATCATGACACGCCAAGGCGTGAAAGTGGATATTCTTGGCAATGTGCTGGATACGTTTAGAAAGAACAAGAAATCTAAACAGCTTGAAAAAACGGATTAGTCATGAGTAATGACGAAGAACTTCAAAAGGCGGCACTGGAAAAGGGCCGCCTTTTCTTTGCAAGACAGTGGACCTTTTTATTAAGTGTCGCGGATCTGCATGGCTTGCCAGAATTTGACGGTCTGGAAATCGCCTTTGCAGGGCGCTCCAATGTGGGCAAATCATCACTGATCAACGCGCTTACAGGCACCAAGGGTTTAGCGCGCACATCCAACACGCCGGGTCGGACGCAGTTCTTGAACTACTTCCTACCTGACGAAGTTGAAAAGGCTGAACTCGCCATCGTGGATATGCCAGGATACGGCTACGCCAAAGCACCTAAGCCGCTGGTTGAGCAATGGACTGATTTGATCATGCGTTACTTGCGCGGGCGTACGAACTTGCGCCGTGTTTATGTGTTGATTGATAGTCGGCACGGCATGAAGAAGAATGACATCGAAGTTCTCGATATGCTGGACCGCACCGCCGTGTCTTATCAGGTTGTTTTGACCAAGGTGGATAAGATCAAAGTGCCAGCGGTAAAACGCGTAACGGATGAAGTCTACGCGGCGCTTAAATCACGGCCAGCTGCTCACCCTGAGGTGATTGCCACATCGAGTGAAAAAGGCGAAGGCGTTGCAGAGCTTCGCGCTGTGATTACCGCTTTGACGGACCGCTAACGTTTTCCAAGTTCTGTTTTTGCCAAGGTGGCGATTGCCGATTCACCGTGCCGTGGGGTGTTTTCTCCCAAAAGTGCGGTGCGGAATAAAGCTGAAATAGCGCCCGCCATGCAGCAAGCGATAAGAGCGGCCAGTAAAGCGGCAATGTCAGGCTGTAGATGAAGAGTTTCTGTTTCCCGCGATAGGCTAATGCCCGATAGGCGAGAAGCATATGCACTAAATAAGCAAAGATAAGGTTGGCTGTTAGAAGAAAGAAAACATCATGTGGCCGACCCAAAATGCCAGCAGAAAACTGATACAATAAATAGGTTATGAAGAATGGGTGCCCAAGCGCAGAAATGAGCAAGAGAGATGAATAAAGGTGTAGGCTTAAAAAGCGGCCAAAACCAAGCTCATTCAAAGTTCGTGTAGGGTTTCTCAAATGCACAATGCTTGTTTGCATCCAGCCTTTAAACCAGCGAGTTCGTTGTTTTAGCCATATGCCAAATTGTTCTGGGGCTTCCTCATATGTTGGGACATCAATCATCTCAATGTTATGGCCGAACCGTTTAAGCCGGATACCAAGGTCTGCATCTTCTGTTACATTGTGCGGGTCCCACGCACCGACGGCCCGCAAAATATCAGTGCGAAAATGATTTGATGTGCCGCCCAACATAATAGGAGCGCGCCAGCTTGAAAGAGCAGGGAGTAGCCCATCAAACAAGCTCGCATACTCAATTTCAAACATAGTAGAAAGCCAGCGCCGATTTGCATTGTCGATGACAAGCGGTGCTTGAATACAGGCGGTTGAAATGTCTGCATGTAAGAAACGATGATAGGCCGCGCGCAATTGTTGTGGGTCTGGTCGGTCTTCTGCATCATAGATCACCACGAATTCGCCTTGTGCGACAGTAAGTGCATAATTGAGCGCACGGGGCTTGGTTTTCGTGGAACCAGCAGGCACGACTAGAATGTTGAAAATAGAATTATTAGCTGTCGCCTGTTCCAGTGCTTGGCGTGTGAGGAGGTCGTCCTCTTCAATAATCAGTTTGATGTCTAATTTGGCCCGTGGCCAATCTATGTCATTCAAAGCAGCAATGAGGTCAGGGACAATGTTGTCTTCTTTGTAAAGGGCAACCAAAATTGTATAAATCGGTAATTGTTCATCTGCTGAGCGGGATGGAATTGGAATTTGCGCCTTATTGTGATGCAGATCTAAGGCGGCGAGTAGTCGGATGCATACAGCACTGAAAAATAGCAAGCTGAGTATAAGGCCGGCAGAAACAACAACGATGTGTTGGCCAAAAAATATCAATGATAAAAGGCCGATCAGGCTGATTATGCAAAACCACAAAATAATACTTCTGTTGACTTCAAAAGCGGAAAATTGCGGCATGAACTTTCGCATCGTTGATGAGGCGTGTTGTTCTAATGGCGCCTTAAGGTGGTTGAGTAGGGCCCCTTTAATAATGCGAGGGCTTGCAATGAAAAACCGTTCTCGCAATTCAGGTGCATTCGTTAGCCGGATAAATAGGTCACGCGCCTCGCGTCGCTTTGGTGCAATCACTAACTTTGATGTGCCAGAGGCTGGGTGAAGTAAAAGCCGTGGGTTTTCTCGAAGTGTGGAAATGATGTGGCGATCAGTGTGGTCAATCTCAACCAATGCTGGATTGATGCTTTGAAGAAATGGCAATCCCAAATGATGGGCGAGAAGACGATAATAAACCTCTTCGGTAACAAACCCGCTGGCGATGAGTTCTTGGTGGGCTTCAACCGCATGTTGCTTTGCAGCTAGTTGGATGGCCCAAAGAGTGTTGAAGTCAAATCCATGATGGACCAAAAACGCGATATCGTCTTCGAGTTCGCGTACAAACACATCTTGCGAAGAATTATCTGTGTTAAGCGTGTGTTGAATTTGCTTTTCAAGTGGCGTGACTAAGGCGGCAGTTTCGGTTAAGAATAAGTCAGCAGAAACAACTTGATCCGTCCCCGATTTTTCAGTCGGCTCAGGCGGAATGTGAGTATTCAAATTAATTGAGCCTTAGTTGATATGACCAGACTATCGTATGACACAATTTGGAATTGCAATAGGTTGTTTGCTGGTCAATTATTATTGATCTTCAAGTTAATTTTTTTATTTTGTGCAATATTTTACGGATCAATTTCGAATGCACAAGAAAATCGCGTTGAAGTTCCAAAATTTATCAATCCAAACGCAACGGCATCGTCGGTAAAGACGACAACAGTCCGCTCAATTCGGTTTTTAACAACGAGCGACTTCCCACCTTTTAATTTCATCGACCCATCAGGAAATCTTGACGGTTTTAATATTGGGTTGGCTCGAGAAATTTGTTTGGAGATCAAAGCCCGTTGCACCATGCAAGCTTTGCCTTGGGATGATTTGCAAAAGGCGTTAAAGCGGGGGCAGGGCGATGCAATTGTTGCTGGGCTTGCGCTGACAGATAGCACAATCAGAGAGCTTGCTTTCACAAAAACCTATTTGCGCTTTCCTGCACGGTTTTTTTCCAATGCAGCATTTGCTGAAACTTTTGGCGATTTTAAAACGCCAAAAGGATTAAAGATCGGCGTCGAAAAAGACACAGCCCATCAAGCCTTCTTAGAGCGGTTCTTCCCAGACAATGAATTGTTGCCTTTTGATAGTCAGGACGAGCTGAGAGCAGGTATTTTGAAGGGCTTGGTGCAGATCGGTTTTGCTGACGGAGTGCAGACTTCATTCTGGCTTCAAAGTGCCTCTGCTAAAGATTGCTGCACGTTCGTTGGTGGACCTTACATCAACACCGACTATTTCGGCAGCGGCCTTTCAATGGCTGTTCCAATTGGTCGGCAAGATTTGAAAGACACGTTGAATGACGCGTTGATCCGCTTAATGCGCAAAGGCAAATACTCAGAAATTTATCTGAAATATTTCCCAGTTAATTTTTTCTAATTTTCAAAAACGGTAGAACCAAATTCCAAAGCAGGTTGACCGGCTTTCGATTTTGATGCTCGTTCAAGCCGATTGTCATGTTTTCATGCCCGTCTTTAGGATCGACCGTGTAGGTTTTGAAAATCCGATCCCAAAACGCGAAATTGAACCCGTAATTGCTATCAGTCTCAATTGCATGAACTGAATGGTGGATGCGGTGCATATCGGGTGTGACAAAGAATGGTCGCACGATCCGATCAAGCGCCAGCGGCAGTTTGACATTAGAATGGTTGAACATGGCCATGCCATTCAAAACAACTTCAAACAAGAGCACCGTAAAGGCTGGCGCACCGAGGGCGACCACAATGGCGGCTTTCCAAACCATAGACAGGATAATTTCCAACGGATGAAACCGCAAAGCGGTCGTTACATCTAAATCAACATCCGCATGGTGCATTTTGTGGATGCGCCATAAAATCGGCAGCTTATGGCTTGCCCAGTGTTCTAGCCAAACAGAAAAATCTAAAACCAAAAATGAAACGGCAAAGGCCACAATAAGGGGCGCATCAAATAGATTGAATAACCCCCACCCATTAGCTTCAGCATAAACCGCGGTGCCGACGGCGGCGGCTGGAAAAATCAACCGCAACGTCACGCTGTTGACGATTGTGAGCGCGCCATGAGAAAGCCAGCGTCCAGCTTTTACTGGCTTGTCGTCAATTTTGCTTCGTGCGCGCCGTGGTAGCCAGATTTCCAATAGCGCCATCAACCCAAAAATGCCGATAAAGGCAGTTAGGCGAATAATCGGTTCATTGTCGACGATGAAATCCAACCAGCAATCTCACTTTATTGTTGGTGATTAAGCTAAGCGGTGGCGAACACGGGCGCCATATTCGATAGCTGCAACAGAGAGTTTATCAAGGTCCAAACGATCGCGAAGCATTTGCAAGAAGCGAAGTTCTTCCTGTTCAATGTGCAAATCAGCCGCCGCCACTTCAACAGCCAATGCATAGGCTGTGTCGTATAGGTGGAGAGGCAAGCTTTCGGCGACGATGGTCAAAACGTCAGCAAGGCCATCATCTTCGCGCAGCTTGTCACCACAAACAGTTGCCACGTCAACCAGATCGTCAGGGTTGAAATCGCGGAAGACCGGTAAGATTTTCACCATGTCGCCGATGCGTAGAAGCTCGGCTTCATCCATGCTTTGATCGACTGCGGACATTGTTACCATGACATAGATCAGGGCTTCAAAATGGGAAATTTGGCTGCTCATGGGATACTCCGTTGATCTGCTTTATGAAGCAATTTAGTCAACTGATGTGTAAGGTCAAATGCCGTTTACATCAAGAAACTATTACCTGTTCGTGAAACCCATAACATTTAAGGGATGAAAAGTGCAGTTTTTGGCAACTGGTGCGTCTCAACGGCTTGACCCAATTCGGGCTGACCCCTAGTTTCGCGCCAACATTGAGCCTTCTTCTCCCGTTTTATAAAGTTTCTTAAAAGGAATTATTATGCCGAATGCCAGCACAGGCGCTCTTGCCCCTTTGACCATTACGCCCGCTTTGGTTGAGGCTGGCCGGAAATCAAAAGCATGGCCGTTTGAAGAAGCGCGTAAACTGGTGAAACGACTTGAGCAAACAGGCAAGAAAGAAGCCTTGTTTGAAACAGGCTACGGCCCATCTGGCTTGCCGCATATTGGCACCTTTGGCGAGGTGGCTAGAACAACAATGGTGCGCACAGCGTTTCGTGTTTTGACAGAAGACAAAATCCCAACGCGGATGATTTGCTTTTCAGACGACATGGACGGCATGCGCAAAATACCGGGCAATGTTCCCAATCAAGACATGCTGGCTGAACATTTGAATAAGCCGCTGACCCGCGTACCCAATCCATTTGATAGCGAACACCCAAGTTTTGCTCATCACAACAACGCGAAACTTTGTGAGTTTCTTGATAGCTTCGGTTTTGAATATGAGTTTGCCAGTGCCACAGACTATTATACGTCTGGCAAATTTGACGACATGCTGGTGAAGGCGTGTGAAAAATACCAAGACATTATGGACGTGATGTTGCCAACACTCGGTGAAGAACGTCGGGCGACCTATTCGCCAATTTTGCCAATCTCGCCGACCACAGGCAATGTTTTATACGTGCCGATGAAAGAGGTGACGGCTGACGGCATGGTGACCTTTGAAGACGAAGATGGCAGCGATGTTACAATTTCGGTCAAAGGTGGCAATGTGAAGCTGCAATGGAAACCAGATTTCGGCATGCGCTGGGCAGCTCTTGATGTTGATTTTGAAATGTTCGGTAAAGACCACCAGATCAATTCCAACGTCTATGACAAAATTTGCCGCATCCTAGGTGTTCGTCCGCCAGATCATTATGTCTATGAGCTGTTCTTGGATGATAAAGGCGAGAAAATTTCAAAGACCAAAGGTAATGGCATCTCCATTGATGAATGGCTGTCTTATGCCTCTCCTGAAAGTCTCTCCCTGTTTATGTTCCAAAAGCCTCGGACAGCAAAACGGCTCTATTTTGATGTGATCCCGAAAGCCGTGGATGAGTATTTCACTTTTGCTTCCAAAATTGCAGAGGCTGATGAAGTGGCCTTGTTGCAAAACCCTGCGTGGCATATCCACGGTGGTGTCGCGCCTGCTGCAGACATGCCGATTAGCTTTTCGATGTTGCTAAATTTGGTATCCGCTTCCAACGCCGAAGACCGCGAAACACTTTGGGGCTTCATTTCAAGTTATGCAGAAGGCCTAACGCCTGAAACGCACCCCAAGCTGGATGAGCTTGTTGGATACGCCATTCGCTATTTTGCTGATTTCGTAAAGCCAACCAAAAAATTCCGCGCACCAACCGATCAAGAACGCGCTGCGATGGAAGATTTGGCAGGCCGTCTTGGAAAGCTACCCACAGATTCAGCCGCAGATGTGCTTCAAACAGAAGTGTTTTCTGTTGGCAAAGAGCATGGCTTTGAAAACTTGCGCGAATGGTTTCAAGCTCTTTATCAAGTGCTGCTTGGTCAAGATCAGGGCCCACGCTTTGGTTCCTTCATCCAGCTTTATGGGGTGGAAGAAACCATGAAGCTGATTGAAAAGGGCTTGGCTGGCGACCTATTAAACGACTAAGCGAGGAAGAAAACGATGCTGATTGATATGCGCTCATACACCTGTAAGCCTGGCATGTTGCAAAAACATATTGAGCTTTACAAAGAGTTTGGCAAAGCACCACAAAGCCGCGCTCTTGGCCAGCCTGTTGCTTGGATGACGACTGAAACAGGTAACATCAATCAGTTTGTGCACCTTTGGGCCTATAAAGATGCAGCAGATCGCGCGGAAAAGCGTGCTGTAATGGAAGCAGATCCAGAATGGCAAGATTATAAACGTCGTAGTGCAGAGCTTGGCGCCCTCGTTCATCAGGAAAATCGTCTCATGAAACAGTGTGACTTTTTTCCGCTCTTAACAAAAAGCGCTTAATAACCATCACAAACGCTTGTGTATGGCTTATTTTTACCCAAATTTAAGGATGTAAACGTGTAACTGTTTATAAGTTCAGCGCGTACACCGTCGTTTCGGTGCTCCTGCTATTGTGATTTAACGAAAATTCGTCGGTATGATAGTAGGTGCGAAGAGGATTCGGCATCAAATTGGATGCAACGATAGAATGCGATGATCAAACTGTATGAACATCTAAATATACAAAAGCTGAAACAGCTTATACCCGCCTCAAAGCTCGTGCTTTCGGGGCTGTTATGCTTGTCAGTTGCGGTGCCCGCATCGGCACAAGGCGTGACGCGTTCTCCTTTGGAGCCTTTAACAGCTGCACCAACGTCCACACCATCCCTTAGAACGCTTGCGCCAACCACATCTATACAGTTGCGAAAACCGACCACGCAAAGCGTTAATTCAGGGTCTGCTCAAGCTTGCGCCGGTAAGCTTGGGGTGCATCGCACGATTAAAGTATCGCCAAAAAATGCGTTTTTGGTCGGGGTTGATAACCACGCTCGCCTTGGGTTGAGACGAAAAGAAGTTGTGTTGACCTTCGATGATGGGCCGCGCGCGGGTATTACTGAGCCGATACTAAAAGCATTAGCGGACGAGTGCGTGCTTGCGACATTTTTTGCGTTGGGGCGGTCAGCCAGACAATTCCCTCATTTGCTTGCTCGTGTTGCCAAAGAAGGTCACACCGTTGGAACACACTCACAAAGCCATCCCCTTTTAACAAAGCGCAATAGCGACGGCGTGGATGCTGAAGTAAGGCGCGGCATTGCTTCTGCTGAAGCAGCGCTTAAAGGGTCGGGCCACGAGCTATCTAATTTTTTCCGTTATCCCTATCTTGCCCGCTCTAAACGGACAGATGCAATTGTCAAAGGGTATGGGCTCGTCGGCTTTCATATGAATATTGATAGCTGGGACTGGAAAGATCAAACGCCCGAGGAAATGTTGCAAACCACATTACGCCGAACACGCGGCGAGGGGAGCGGCATTGTTTTATTCCATGATATTCAGGAAAAAACAGCAATTGCACTGCCCAAATATTTGCGGATTTTGCGTCAAGAAGGGTACAAAATCGTTCACTTGATCCCCGGGGATAGTGATTTCGATTATCGTCAGGATTTAGCAAGCAGAGTGCCGACGCCATTGGTGCGACCAGCCTTTGCGCCAAATACGCCATCAGGAGCAATCGTTCCCGTCAGTACAGGGAATGCTGCGTTAGAAAATGTGACGGATAACGCCGTGGTTGCGTCTGTTTCTCCCGTGACCGTTGATGATGCATCTGGCTTAAACTCTACAGAAGGTTCTCTACTTGAAGGCAACCGTGCGAACGCGGCATCCCGTCTTCGGGCCTTAGAGTTGCAAAAGGAAGAAGAGAAGAAGGAGCTTGCGAAGAGAGAAAGCGCAAGAAAGCTCGCTGCTTTGCCGGCACCTCTGCCAAAACGTAAGCCGAAACGAAGAAAAGTTACTTCGCTACAGCCAAAATCAAATACTCCAGAATTGCGTGGATCGCAGCCTATTAATTCTGACCCTGTGCAACCAGTTATTACTGGACAAAACCCAAGCAGCGCACAGACAGCAACAATCGCGTCAGGTTTTGAGCCTCTCCCAAAGAAGAAAAAGAAGAAGCGTTTCCGTCTCTTCAGAAAACTATTCACCAATACAGACGAAGGCTCCTAAGAGCGCCCGCATCTTTAGTGGTTCTGCAAATTGTAATGAATAGCCTAGGGTCAGGGCCCTACACGTTAGCTAAAGCAGTTAGTGGAAAGTTATTGGCTCGCCCAGGTGATTTTCATCATCCATTCAATGCTATTTCGATTGAGGCGTTGCTCTGCTTTGTCCGCGTTAAAGGTCGTCAACAGGATGTTATCTTGGTCAATATCAAGAAGGATGCTGACGATGAATTTACCGGTAGGCAGCTTAACAACCACACGGTCACCCGCCTTGGTTTGGATCTGCTTTGAAACGATGACAATGTCGTTTTCACGGTAAACTGGCAGCATTGTATTGTCGGAAATTCTAAAGGCGTAATCGCCGTTAAATTGACCTTCTGGAAGAGGGATAATTTGCCATTTTCCGGTGCTTTCTTGAACGTCTTCTTCAAAGAAACCACTGCGAGGCAGTGCCATTGGTGCGGTGCTTGAATGGGCGCTATAGGCTAAATCTGCTACCGAGTTTGGAGAACCAATTTGGCTATCCGGCTTAAGGATCATGCCAAAATCAAGAAATTCGGTCTTTGTAACTTCAAGTACTTTGGCAAGTGATTCTGTAGACGGCCAACGTTCGCGACCCTCTTTGCTGAAGCGTTTCGATTTATTGAAAGCGGTTGCATCAAGCCCTGCTTTTCGCGCAAGCCCTGAAGGGCTCAACCCATTAATGTCAGCCAATCGGTCGATGGCTGTCCAAATTTGGAGGTGCCTAAACATATCTGTTTCCCACGGCAGGTTGCAGCCCTGCTTCCCTTGTCTTCATAATCTAGATTTAGTGAGGCAAATACCTTCCTCATACCGCGTGCGCCACCATGCAGTCGAATCCTTTATATCACGTTTAACGTGTATGACAACTATATACACGCTATCCGTTTATAAAACTACGTCTGGTTGTAATGGCTTCATCCAAAAGTGAAATTCTGTCCTGCCCCCAAAAGCATTCACCGTTGAGCACATAAGAGGGGACCCCTAGTGCTCCTGCCTTAACTGCTAATTGGGTATTTGTGTCGCGAATTGTTGTTATTGTTTGGTTTTTTGCAAGGGTTAGCGTCGTTTCTGGGTTGTGATCATGCTCTTTTAAGAGATTGAAAAGGGTTTTTTCGTCCGCGATATTCTCCTCATGCACCCATACGGAGGCAAAAATTCCTGCCATGTATGGTTGTGGATTTTCTCCTTGTTCTATCAGCGCAATGATTGTTTTGTCTGCAAGTGTTGGGTCAACGGGGAAAAATTTTGGTTGTTTATTCAGCGGCACGCCACGATGAAGAGCGAATCGTTGAAGCTCAATCAAACGCATGCGTTGGCGAATTGGCGGGCGTTCTGCGGGTGGCACAGCGCCGGTTTCAGCCCAAATGCCGCGAATATTCACAGGGCGGATATTTAAGGTGTAACCATGCTTTGTCGCAACATCTTGTATTGGCTTGAAGCCGAGATAGTTAAACGGCGACGACGATGTGAGGTAGTAGTCGATCTCTTTCATGGCGGTTCCTTTTGAGGGGCTACGGCGCTGGTCGGTTTTTACTTGGTGTTAGACGCGCTTTTATGAAGGTATTTTCAATCTCACCAAGTGTGGGACTGTCATCAGTATAGCCCAGCTTATCCGCAATTTCGTCAATTGTTACAAATTCACGCTTTTTGCGATTGTAAAATCCAGCACGGGCAAGGGCTCTGGCCGCGATGAGTTCTTCGCCGTTGCGCAAAACATAAAATGTTTGTTCAGCTAAAGCGTTTGTTCCTTCCCAGCCTAAAAAGCGGGTGCGCATAACAAACCGTTCAAAAGGTTTAATCTCACGGCGAAATTCAATTTGATAACCAGCCATCATGGCGGACCATTTCTCTTGGCGAACGGTTTTTCCAAGGCCCGCGCGAATTGCGTAATCAAGACGACCAATATCTGAGAGCGCTCCATAGCGGGAATGGGTCATATGAAAATTGATGTCACAATCTGTTGGCCAGACACGAAACCACAAAGCGCTTTCACCATTAGGAAACTCAATCAAGCGTTGTCCCTTACGTGTTTGCCATAGAGCAAGAAAGAGGGACCACAACAGGCGAAAATAGAGCGTCATATAGATAGGTTTCCAATAAGGGGTGGGCGCAAAAAAATACCCGACACTTGTAAAAAGTGCCGGGTATCAAATCAACAACGTTTAAAACTAAGCAGCTTTATCAATCCCAGCTTTTGGGTTGAAGCGCTCATAGAAGCTTTCGCCATTCTTTGCCATCTCAATCAACAGCTTGTTTGGTTTGAAACGGACCCCGTGTTTCTTTTGCAATTTTTTGCAAAGAGCGACGAAATTCTCTGTTCCCATCATGTCGATGTAAGACAAAGTGCCACCAGACCATGGCGCAAAGCCGAAGCCAAGAATTGAGCCAACATCTGCTTCGCGAACATCGGTAACAACACCTTCTTGGAATACACGTGCGGCTTCTAGAGCTTGAGATACGAGCAAGCGGTCTTTCAACTCTTGCACGTCCAAAGCGTCTGTATCCTCAATTTGTGGGTACATATCCTTGAGACCTGGCCAGAGATGTTTCTTGCCTGGCTTTGGTGGGTACTCATAAAAGCCTTTGCCGTTTTTGCGGCCAAGACGTCCATGTTTGTCTACCATTGTATCAACCAGTGACATCAACTCAGGATCAACGGCTTTCTCTCCAAGGTCAGCGATAGTCGCGCGCATGATCTTCTGTGCAAGGTCGATCGCCACTTCGTCATTAAGAGAAAGCGGGCCAACTGGCATGCCAGCCATTTTTGCGACATTTTCAATCATCGCGGCTGGTACACCCTCTGTCAGCAAGAGATGACCTTCGCGGATATAGTTGAGCACGCAACGGTTGGCGTAGAAGCCTCGTGTGTCGTTTACAACAATCGGTGTTTTCTTGATCATGCGGACATAATCAAGAGCTGTTGCCAGCGCTTGGTCGCCTGTTTTCTTGCCGACAATCAACTCAACCAACATCATCTTATCAACTGGTGAGAAGAAGTGGATGCCGATGAAGTTTTTAGGCCGCTTAGATGCTTCCGCCAAGCCTGTGATTGGCAAGGTCGAGGTGTTGGAGGCAAAGATGCAATCTGGTTTGATAACCGATTCTACTTGCTCGGTGACGACCCGTTTGATTTCGCGTTCTTCAAACACGGCTTCAATCACCAGGTCCACATCTGCAAGCTCATTATAATCGGTTGTTGCCGTAATCAGATCGAGCAGCTTCTCTTTGTCTTCTGCTTTTGCTGAACCGCGTTGTACTTGCTTTGATATCAAGGCGTCTGAATGCGCTTTGCCTTTGTCGGCAGCTTCTTGTTCGCGGTCGATCAGCACAACAGGAATGCCAGCTTTCGCCGTAACGAAGGCAATGCCTGCACCCATGAAGCCTGCGCCAATGACGCCAACTTTCTTGATCTTGCTTGGGGCCACACCTTCTGGGCGACGTGCGCCTTTTTCAAGCTCTCCTTTGGACAAGAAGAGCGAGCGGATCATGTTGCCTGCTTGCGGAGATTTCATACACGCTGTGAAATAGCGCGCTTCAATGCGAAGGCCGGTATCCATTGGCACCATTGAACCTTCATAGACACAAGACAAAATGTGTTGAGCTGCCGGATAGTTCATCGCTGTTTGGCCACGCAAAATGGCATTGGCTGCTGGCCAAAGCTGCATACCTGCTGGCGTGTAAACACGGCCACCTGGCGCTTTGAACCCTTTTTGATCCCAAGGTGCTACTGATGGCACAATACCGTCGTTGATCATTTGCTTCGCGGCTTCAATAAGCTTGTCAGCAGGGGCAACATCATCGATGAGGCCAAGCGCTTTTGCTTTGATTGCTTTAAGGCGTTGGCCTTGGATCAACATTTGCAGCGCTTGCTGCATGTCTTTTGCTAGACGAGAGACACGTTGCGTACCGCCTGCACCTGGCAAGAGGCCAACTTGGACTTCTGGGAGCGCGAGGCGAAGTTTGTCATGGTCTGAAGCAACACGGGCATGGCAAGAAAGAGCAAGCTCTAATGCGCCACCCATACAGGTGCCATTGATTGCGCAAACGGTTGGTTTTTCAACCTGTTCCCATGCGCGGTAAATTGAACCGAGGCGGGAAACACCATCAAACAGCATTTGTGTTGCAGCTTCTTCGTCTTTGGCTTTTGCCTCATTGTAGGTGCGAAGTGAACCTTCCAACATGGAAAGGTCTGCGCCGCCTGAAAACGAGTCCTTTTTGCCTGAGCAAATCACGGCACCTTTAATGGCATCATTTTCGCTTACTTCTTTGGTGAAGGCGACAATGTCTTCCATAACGCTTTCATCAATCACGTTCATGGATTTATCAGCCATGTCCCAAGTGATGAGTGCAATGCCGTCGCTATCAACGTCGAGGGTGAAGTTTTTATATGTCATGTTATCTCTCCTCGTATCCACTAAACGCGTTCAATAATGGTGGCAGTACCCATGCCTGCACCAATACAAAGCGTGACAAGTGCCGTGTTCAAATCGCGACGTTCCAGTTCATCAAGAACCGTGCCTAAGATCATTGCGCCTGTTGCACCAAGTGGATGGCCAAGCGCGATTGCGCCGCCTGCTACATTGATTTTATTGTGGTCAATATCGAAGGCTTGCATGTAGCGAAGCACGACAGAGGCAAAGGCCTCGTTTAATTCGAATAGATCAATATCGTCCGGCGTCATTTTCGCGTTTTTGAAAAGTTTCTCTGTCACATCAACGGGACCTGTCAGCATCAACGCTGGTTCTGAACCGATGTTGGCAAACGCTTTAATGCGGGCGCGTGGTGTGAGGTTGTTCTTTTTTCCTGCTCGTTTTGAGCCGATCAAAACCGCTGCTGCACCATCCACAATACCAGATGAATTGCCCGCATGGTGAACGTGATTGACGCTTTCAAGTTCAGGGTGTGCTTGGATGCCCACCTGATTGAAGCCACCCATATTGCCCATCATTTCAAACGATGGATTGAGCGACGCAAGTGATTGCATATCTGTGCTTGGGCGACGGTGTTCGTCATTGTCCAAAATGGTCAGGCCGTTAATGTCTTTGACCTTGATAACGGATTTATCAAAATGGCCCTTGTCCCAGCTTTCAGCAGAACGTTTTTGACTTTCAACAGCATAAGCATCCACGTCATCACGGGAGAAGCCATATTTTGAGGCGATCAAGTCCGCCGATACACCTTGCGGCATAAAGTAAGACGGAAGAGCAACAGCTGGATCAACTGGCCACGCACCGCCTGATGCACCAAGACCAACGCGAGACATGCTTTCAACACCACCTGCAACAACCAGATCATGTTGACCTGCCATTACTTGGCTTGCACCCATATTAACCGCATCAAGGCCAGAGGCACAAAAGCGATTGATCTGCATGCCGGGTACGGATTTGTCGTAGCCTGCTGAGAAAATAGCAGCTCGCGCAATGTCGCCGCCTGCTTCACCAACTGGATCGACACAACCAAGGATCACGTCGTCTATTTGTTTGGTGTCCAGTTCGCTGCGGTCGCGGATAGCACTTAAGGTTTGGCCCGCAAGGTTTACCGCCGTCACTTCATGAAGTGAGCCGTCTTTTTTGCCGCGTCCGCGCGGGGTGCGAACATGATCGTAGATAAAGGCATCAGCCATAGTCTGTTCTCCTCCAAATGGATTGGTATTAGAATTGGTCAGCAGGTAAAGACATTAGCGTCTCTGACCCAGACGAAATTCTCGCCAATCTCATTGTTGTTTCTGGCAACATACGTTCCATGTAGAAACGGCCAGTAATAAGTTTTGTTTGGTAAAATGGGTTGTCGTCATTGGCCGCTTTTTCAAGAGCTACTTGCGCCATTTGTGCCCACATATAGCCAATGGCCACTGTGCCAAACATATGCATGTAATCAACAGAGCCAGCACCTGCATTGTCAGGGTTTGCCATGGCATTTTGCATGAACCACATGGTTGCGGCTTGAAGATCGCCAAGGCCTTTTTTGAGGGGCGCTGTGAAAGTTGTCATTTCTTCGTTGTCGGCATTTTCTTTGATGAAGGTTTCAACTTCGCCAAAGAAAGCCATGACAGCCTTGCCGCCATCTTTAGGCAGTTTACGGCCAACAAGATCGAGGGCTTGAACGCCATTGGCACCTTCATAAATCATAGCAATACGAGCATCGCGCACAAATTGCTCCATGCCCCATTCTGCTACATAACCGTGACCGCCATACATTTGTTGCGATGAAACGGTGTTGTCAAAACCAACATCTGTCAGCACGCCTTTAATGACAGGGGTCAATAAGCCCATCAAGTCATCTGCTGCTGCGCGTTCTTTTTCGTCTTCTGATCTGTGGGCGATGTCGCCTTTTAAGGCAGTCCATAAAACAAATGCGCGTGCGCCTTCATTAAAGGCTTTGATGCGTAGCAATGTGCGTCGAACATCTGGGTGAACCATCAACGGGTCAGCTTTTAGCTCTGGGTTTTTATCACCTGTTAAAGAGCGGCCTTGCACACGGTCATTGGCATAGACCACAGCATTTTGGTATGCGACCTCAGATTGCGACAAGCCTTGAACGCCAACGCCAAGACGCGCTTCATTCATCATGGTGAACATGGCGCGAAGGCCTTTGTTCTCTTCACCAATCAAATAGCCTGTTGCTTCATCATAGTTCATCACACAGGTGGAATTGCCGTGGATGCCCATTTTTTCTTCTAATGAGCCACATGAAACGGGGTTGCGATCACCAATTTCTCCATCATCTGAAATGTGGAATTTGGGAACGATGAAGAGAGAAATCCCTTTTGTTCCCTCAGGCGCCCCTTCGATGCGGGCAAGCACGAGGTGAATAATGTTTTCTGTGATGTCTTGTTCACCGGCGGAGATGAAGATTTTTTGGCCAGAAATTTTGTAAGATCCGTCATCTTGTGGAACGGCTTTTGATTTAATAAGGCCAAGATCCGTACCGCAATGCGGTTCGGTCAAATTCATGGTGCCGCTCCATTGGCCGGCAATCATGTTTGGCAGATATTTTTGTTTTTGCTCGTCGTCTGCGTGCACTTGAATAGCGGCAATCGCGCCTTGTGTCAGGCCGTGGTACATGCTCCACGCCATATTGGCTGATGATGTATATTCGCTAGATGCTGCATTCAAAATGTAAGGAAGACCTTGCCCACCATAATCAGGGTCGCAAACCATGCCGATCATGCCAAGTTCCGCAAACTGGTTGAATGCTTCTTTAAAGCCAGATGGGGTTTTAACAGAGCCATCATCGTTGCGGACACAACCTTCTTGGTCGCCGGTTAGATTGATCGGTTGTAATTCTTCTTCACTAAAACGACCAGTTTCGCGTAAGATTGCTTCAACCATATCAGGCGATGCATCTTCAAAGCCTGGCAGATTGTTATAGCGTTCCATTTTCAAAACGTCGTTGAGAATGAAGAGTGTGTCATCGACGGGGGCTTTATATGTAGGCATTCTTCTCTCCGTAGTTTACGTTGACGTAAACGTCACTTATTGAGTTAGACGTAGCTAATTTGGTTGAAATTTTCAAGACCTTTGATGTCTAAGCTCTCACAAATGTGCCAGTTTCTAATCATCGGCTACCGAAAATGGCGGGATTCAGAGTGTTGTGTTCCGCATTTCACAAAAGAGTGACGCATATTTTCATGGCTGGGGAAAGGGGAAAGCCTATTAAAGCCTGTCTTTATGCGATCAATTTTGACATTCAGGCACAAAAAAAGCGCTCAAATCAATCAAGCGCTTATAGATATTAGTTGTAAGCTTTATTGGCTTTCTTTTTCAACCAACATTCCTTCGACGATCATCACGGTCTGTGACAGTTCGCCGATTGCTTGCTCCACATCCTGTTTTTGTTTTTCAAGCAAGGCAATTTGTTCATTGAAGCGTTTGAGAGAAACCTTCAATTGTGTGGATTGTCCATCCTTTAGATCATAAAGGTCGAGCATCTCTTTAATTTCTTTCAAGGAGAAACCAACGCGTTTCCCCATGAGCACAAGTTTCAACCGCGCACGATCTCGGCGGCTATAAATTCGCGTTACACCATCACGGCGAGGGTGAATTAGGTTCTTGTCTTCATAAAAGCGTAGAGTCCGCAAACTCACATCAAATTCCTTGGCAAGATCACCAATTGTGAAGGCCATTTAGTTTCTCCAGTGTATGCATTGCTCGGATGCAAATGCGTTTGATGTCTTTGTAGAGGATTACAACCATGTTGTGCAAAATTGTAACTGACCGAAAGATTGATCAGCGTCGTAACGTTGTAGTGGCGCGATGAGCAACTCTCGGTTGCGGCTGAGATAGTAATTTATGCACTTTACGTAAAGGTAATCTTTATTAGACTTTCGTATAAGAGTGATGCTGTGAACTGCGCTGTGACGGTTTGGAATAGGATAATTGATTTTATCGCGAGTCCCAATATAGAACTGCGCCCAAAAACCATCATTATTGAAAAATATAGGCTTTTTAACGGATAAACTTGGATAATAGTTAAGTATTTTAAAATTTATTAACCCCCCGTTTACCACGTTTATCGAAAACTGATCATGGGTATCAATGTCAAAACAGGTGATTCGCTGAGCAAGCGAACCGTGATGGCATTTAGATTAATTCGCTAGCGCGGGAGATAACTGTGAACTTTAGGCAGAAAGCTGCAAATAGTGTGAATAGGCCAAGTGAAGACCATGGCACTCTTGAGCACCAGGCAGAGCAAGCGGCTCGCTTGGCAGGCAAAAGTGTGGAAGCATGGCTCCAAGATGTTATCAATGAACAAACGTCGGCTTTAAATGCAGCAGCACATCATGGCGATGCAGCGCAGCATGATAATGACTATGTGGCAAAATCCGCGGTTCTCAATGAACTGGTGGATCGTGTGCGGCATTTAGAACAATCTTTTGAAGCAACAAACCACCAGCAATTTGCAGAGCCTGATACAGGCACTTTGTCCAGCGCGCTTGATAGTGCCGCACGCAATTTGAACAAGAATTATGATGAAGACGCGCGAGCATTGATTGAAGGTATCCGTGCGAGAGCACAAGGCCAAAACCAGCTGCCACCTAACCCAGTTCAGGGTCATCAAGTATCGCAAGCTCAGCATGTCCCGCCTCATTCAATCCCGCAAAGCATGCCAAATGCTCAAAATCCGGCTGTAAGCCCGCAAGACGTCAATGCAGATCGCATGTTGGAAATGCTGGGTACGCTTGGGTATTTAGAGCAACAGTTGAAAGCAAATTTACAACAGGCAAATGCGCAACCTGCTGTCATGATGCAAGCAGCAGCCCAGCAACCAGTTTTTGCTCAAGCAAACAGCGCTGGATTTAACATGCCAATGCAGGCCCCAGCGGTCGCTCCAGTGCCAACGCCTGCAGCCCCTGCTTCTCCTGTTCCACCGGTAAACAATGAAGACACGATGCGACTATCCAGACTTGAAGAGCAGCTTGCTCGGATGGAAAAGCATTTAACTGCGTCGCAAGAGCCAGAAACAGAACCAGATGATGATCCGGTTTATCGACCGAAAAGAAATCGCCGGACAAAACGTGGTGTGAAGTCAAATGCCGCAAGTGAGGCGCCAATCTTGTCTAAATCAAGCCACAAGATGGGTAAAAAACAAGGTGGCCAAGCTTTGCGCGAAGCGATGGATACCATTGTCGAGCAGCACACAAATGATGCGGTTGAACGCACCCACAATGCAGTTGAGACTGGCGACACATCGCCACTCATGGCAGACCAGGCACAAGAGGGCCGTCACAATATGGACCGTCGCGAGACGGATAAGCACTTCCAAACGTTGATGGCAAAAATCGAAGCACTCAATACGGGTGCAACTGATCCAGCCGTGATTGAAAGTCTTAAAGGCGAACTATCTGCCTTGAAGGGTGAGGTTACCGCTGCAAATGCACAAACAAGCTTTGCTGGTCAGCACATTCAAGAAGAAGTCAAACGGTTGCGCACAATCATTGCCGCAATGCCGGATGGCAATGTGAACCCGTTGCTCGGTAGCCGTTTGGAAACAATGGAAACAGATGTGAACCGGATTGCCGAGTTCCTTTTGAAATCTCCAGACCTTTCTGCCGTTCCAGAAGACACGATGAAACTGCAAAGCGAATTAAACCGTCTATCTGATGGCTTGCTCGCTGTTATTGATAGAACAGAAAAAACCACAAGCCAAAACAGTGATTTGGTGGTTTCGCGGTTGCAGGGAAATCTAACGGGACTGCGTGACGACATCATGTCAAACATGCAGCAACTCAATATTCCCTCAAATGTAGCAGGCGCTGTTTCAAGTAGTCTGGAAGATCGCTTTAACAAGCTACGATCAGAGTTCGATTCGTCATTGTCCAGTTTGGGTGGTGAAGTGACAGGGCTTGGTTCCCGTTTGAAAGATCAAGTGTCTGACCTTAGCGCTCAGATGCAGTCGACGGAAGCTTCATTGTCTGCTTTGAATGGCGAAGTGGCTGAGATCGGTTCTGGATTGAAAGACCAAGTGTCGATAATCAGCGCTCAGGTGCATTCAGCAACCGAACGCCTCGAAGCACTCGGCAATGCACGAAATGGCGATGCACATGCCGCTGAAAAAATCTCTCAGATGGAAGGCCGGCTTGTAAAGGCTGCCGAGCGTCTTGAAGCGGCCAGCATGGATGCGGCCAGTGCACAGGGGCCTGCGCCAGCAAGTCTCCTTCAATTACCTGTCGACCTTATCACAGAGCAAAGCCTACGCAGTGAGCTTGGCGAATTTGCATCGTCGCTTGGGCCGACCTTAGAAACAGCCCTAAGTTCGACTCTCGAAAGGTCAGTTGGAAAGAATCTGACTGCGTCGATTGAAAACAATCAATCAGCAATGGTGAAGCGCATTGATGAGGCATTAGCCAAGCTTGACACCCTTACTGACAAGCAAGATAAAATGATTGAAGATGTCGCCCGCCGTACAGCTGAAAAGACAGCGCAAAGCATGGGTTCGGCGAGTATTCCAACGACTGGGGATGCGCCCGAAACGGCCACGATGCTTTTCGACTTGGGTGAAATTCGTTCAATGGCGAATACGCTCCTTACGAGCAGCAATAACTCCTTTATGTCCATTCATGGAATGCTTGATGGCGTTGCTGGGCGGCTTGAAAAATTAGAGCAACAAGGTGGTATTGCGCCAGAAGGGGATCCTGCTCCATCTGCTGCACTGGCGTCTGAGCTGCAAGACCTACGCACCTATATGTCCAGCATGAAAACATCGACAGATGACCTTTCAACTGAGACACGTTCATCCTTCCATTCTGTCCAAGATATGCTGTCTCGCGTTTCAGAACGCCTTGAAGCATTAGAAGCGAATGGGTCAAAATCAGCGCCACTTATGGCATCCGAAAACATACCATCTGTGGCCAAGATTGCAGATGAAGATGTCGCCCTTCCAAAAGATGAAATAAACTCGGTGGTAGAGGCCGAAGTTGAAGAAGAACCTGCTATCCAGAAACCTTCTGCTCCGACAGAAGAGGAAGTCATGCAACGCATGCGGGAGCATGTTAAATCGCGTGAGCCTGATGCACCCGTTTTGATTCCTGATGACAATGACATGCCAACTGAACCTGGTTCTGGGCGTCCGATCAATGATGACGTCATTGAATTATCCAGCGAAGTTGAACCGGCGTTTGAAAACACCCCTGCACCATTCGCATCAGATGAAATGATTGCTCGACATGATGATGAGCAAAAAAATGAGCATGAAGATGATGACTTCGGCATGGATGTTGAAGATCAAATGCCAAATAACGACACAGGCTCAAAATCAGATTTCATTCACGCAGCCAGACGTGCTGCACAAGCGGCTGCTGCAGAACAAGCACTGCAGTTGGATGATGAACCTGAAAAAGGAAAATCAGCTTTATCTGCCATCCGTGAGCGGATCAACAAAGCAGCTCGTGGTGGGCGTAAAAGTGTTCTGGAAAACAACGACGACCTAGATGCTCCTTCCATAGAATTGGATGAGGATTCTGCCATTGAACCAAATTTGGATGCGATGGGTGAAAAATCAAAAGATTTGAGGGAGGATTTGGTTGAAAACTTGGCTGATGAGAAGGGGAAAAATAATCCGCTTCGCACAGCATTGCTGGCGTCAGTTTGTGTGGCGATTATTTCAGTCAGTGGTTATCTACTCAAAGATTCGATCAGCGCACTGTTTGGTGGCTCACCAACAAATACCGCGGCGCAACAAGCCGAGCCGAAGATTACAACGAAGCCTGCTGTTGAGAAAAAGGCTGTCCAGCAAGAAGTTGTGAAACCAGCGGTAAATTCCAATCCGAACCCGGCTGAAATTACCTCGCGACCAGAAACAGTCATTGATCTCAATGCAACCAGTTTACCGCCTTCTGCAACCGAAACTGAAGAAGTTGACGATGCACAGATTGTGGATCCAAGTACGACGCAATCAATTACGCGGCAGTTAGATTTCAATGAGGTATCTCCACAAAGTGGGATCATTCGTGACGCAATGAAATTGTTGCCGAAGGATAAAGTCTCAGACAAGCTATCTGATGCATTGTTGGAAGGTGATCCAGCAGCCCTTCTAGAAGTTGGTCGCCGTTATGGGGATGGTGAAATTTTTGAGCGTGATCTCAAAAAGTCAGCTTTTTGGTACGAACAATCAGCGGCAAATGGATCTGCAATTGCAAAATTCCGCCTCGGTACTCTTTACGAAGATGGCGTGGGTGTGGCGAAAAACCCTCAGGAAGCCAAGCGTTGGTACATTGAATCTGCGGATTTAGGCAATGCGCGGGCCATGCATAATCTCGCGGTACTTCATGCCGAAGGGGCGCTTGGTCGTCCAGATTTCGAAGAGGCTTTTAAATGGTTTGAAAAAGGTGCCAACCATGGCATCAAAGACAGCCAATTTAATGTTGGCATTTTGTATGTCCGCGGACTTGGTGTCGAAGCTAGCCTTGTGCATGCATATAAGTGGTTCGATGTTGTTGCTAAAATTGGCGATCGTGATGCCGCTGAAAAACGCGACGAAATTGTGAAAGTACTGACTAAGGAACAGCTGAAAGAGGCCAAAGTAAAGAGTGCAGCTTATAAAGCAGTTCCGATCAAGGTAGATGCAAATGTCATCTCTCCTTCTCCAGATTTTTGGTTGAAAGGCTCTAAATTAGCACTCGGCAAAGTGCCGAACGGCTTGGCTAGAAAAACAACTAAAAAGCAAGGTTCGCCTCAGGTGAAAGAAGCGCAAGTCCTCCTAAATGGATTGGGTTTTGACACGGGCGGTGCAGACGGGCTTGCTGGCAAGAGAACTAAAGACGCGATCAGAGCGTTTGAGTATGAAATTGGTATGCCACAAACTGGACGGGTCAATAAGAACTTGATTCAGTTGCTCAAGTCTCAGAAAATCTAGTCTAACAACAAAAGCCAGCCCACCATCCACGACGGGGGCATATAAGAAATTAAAAAAGCTGCTGTGAATGCTCAATTCACAGCAGCTTTTTTGTGTTTATGCCTAAATGCTAAGGGCAAAGATACTAAAGGCATTTAGTCTTTGATTTGATTGTTCTTTAAGCGGAAGGATACAGAACGATATTGTTAGACGCTGGTTCAACAAGAGTGTCTGCTTCCAAATGTGTTTGATCAAGGCAGACGCGATTGCGTCCTTCTTTTTTCGCAAGATAAAGAGCCTGATCTGCGCGGCGGTAAAGTTCTTCTGAAACTTCGCCAGGTTTAAGTGTCGCCACACCAAAGCTCGATGTGAATTTTTTGTGTTTCGGGATGCCTTCAAATTGTGCTGCTTGGAACTGTGTTCTAAGATTTTCAGCCACGAGGCGGGCACCTGATGCGTCTGCATTCCACAAAACAATACAAAACTCTTCACCGCCAATGCGCGCAACAAGATCGGTTTTGCGAGAACCTTCAGCAATGAGCTTCCCAAATGTTGAGATCACACGATCACCTGTTTGATGCCCATAGGTGTCATTGACCAATTTGAAATGATCAATGTCGGCAATGATTATGCTCAACGGAAGTGGGCTGCGTTCTAATTTGGTAAAGATATCTTCAAGTTTTTCTTCAAAGGCGCGGCGTGTTTTGAGGCCTGTTAGTAAGTCTGTGCTCGAAACGAATTTGATCTTCTTTACCATGTCGTCTGTCAAAACAGCGGTAAGACTTAAACCCGTGACCATAACCATCATGATGATCGCGAAATTGAAGATAACCCAGCTTGTGGAATGCTGATATTGATCGGCAGAAGGTGCGTTCACCATGTTGTACGTGACAAAGGGAAACGCGATGGAGAATATGGTGAATGAGAAGAAAATAATGCTCACAGCACTGCGATTAGCCACGTGCTCTGAATTCGTCCCTTTGAACCATACCCAACCGCAGATGAAAAGGAGGACTGCGTGCACACCATGAATCGGCGTCAAAAGAAGAGTGGCGGATTCAAAATTCATTGTTACGCCATAACCGGCAATCAGCCCAAGGGCACCTGTAGCTAAGATCAGGAAATAGGGCGTCTTCATGTTAACGCGCTCACAGCTGCCCCGAATCAATAAGCTTAGGCTAGCGGTATCCAGCAGGACCGCTGTGAAGATATTTGGATAAGATAGGCCGGTAATCAGGTTGTGCGAGAGCGAAATGCTAATTGCGCACAGCAAAAAAGCTAGCCCAAAGGCTAATATATGGCGGGCCTCTGGCTGGCGTGACCAAAACACGAAAAAGTTCATGCTGATAAGCAGTGCGATAGCGGGAGCTAATGAGCCAAAGAGGAGTTCGTCCTGCATTTGATTAGGATTCCATGTTGTTTGCTGGCACATTTACAACAGAAAAAGGTTAATTTTTCTTAACGATTCTCCTTAAACTGTATGATTTCCTAACTTTACACAGGTTGATGTTGTGGATTTCTTCTGCGAGATCAGGTAGACCACGGTCAAAATAGATGAGGCCTTGAGATGACCATTCGTTTTCATACTGGTGATTTACCGAATTTGGATAAATACACAGGTGATGTTGCAATTGATACCGAAGCAATGGGGCTGAACCCGCATCGCGATCGGCTTTGTGTGGTTCAATTGTCACCAGGGGACGGCAGCGCTGATGTGGTGCAGATCAAGGCTGGGCAGAGCGAAGCGCCTAATATCCAAGCGTTGTTAGCAGATCAAAGCAAAACCAAGATTTTTCACTTTGCCCGTTTTGATGTTGCCTTGTTGGAACATAGTTTTGGAACAGTGACGACGCCAATTTTTTGCACAAAGATCGCTTCACGCTTAACCCGTACCTATACAGACCGGCACGGATTGAAAGATCTTACCCGTGAATTGCTTGATGTTGATATTTCAAAACAACAACAAAGTTCGGATTGGGGTGCAGAAAAATTGTCGGATGCGCAACTTGCTTACGCGGCTTCTGATGTGCTGCATTTGCATGCAATGCGCGATATTTTGGTGAAGCGTTTAGCGCGAGAAGATCGCACTGAGATTGCAAATGCTTGTTTTGAATTCCTACCAACACGCACAAAACTTGACCTAATAGGTTGGCCAGAAACAGATATTTTTGCACATTCCTAAATTTGGCCCTAAATTAAGACTTAATGATTTCAGTGTATGATTGTTGCATCGTGTTGAACCAGAAACAGTGTCTTTACTGTGGGTTTTGTAGAAGGTTTTCACGCTTGCATCGCAATTATTACAATCTGTGTTATTCTGTTACCCAGCAGGAATGCGGAAGACTGAAAAAAGCAACCTAACTAATTGACTGGAAATGTCTGAGTACCTGAATGAACGCGCACGATCCTAACACTCACCATCTAGCTCGAGGCCTAACGGCACCGACTGCTGACGTGTGCTCGTCGGCGCAATCTGCGTCATCTGAAGCAAGCGCGCGACCAATGGCAGCACAGGTAAGTGTTTCTGAACAAAGGAAATTCCAGTTAGCAACCCGTTATTCTCGTCGCGTTCGCGGTTTGAAGTTTGGCCTCCCGATTGTCGGTGCCATTTTCATTGTTATCTTTGTTGCGGTCGCTATGACTGCGCATTATTTGGAAACACCCTTTGGCATTGCCACCATTGATTTGACGGACGGTCAAGTTGTGATGGACAGCCCAAAACTGAACGGGTTTACCGCAAGTGATTCGGCTTATGAAATAGTTGCAGATCGCGCCCTTCAAGATTTGAATAACCCTAAAAAAGTGCTGCTCGAGAAAATTGGCGCAACCGTGACATTAGCCGACGGCAATGTAGTTTCGGTTCAAGCTAACAATGGTAAGTTTGATATTGAAGGTGAAAACCTTAAGCTCGATTCTGGCGTCAATGTTCATATGAGCGCTGGTTATGATGCTGTACTTGATGATGCTGAAATTGACATGAAAGCTGGCGTCATGAAAACTGACAGCCCCGTGTTCATTAAAGCCGAGATTGGCGAAATCAGAGCGGACAGCATGATCGTACGGGACAATGGGAACTTCATCTTTTTCGAAAACCGTGTGCGCATGGTTGTTCAGCCAAATAAAATTCGTCGTAAACCACAATCGTAGTCGGCCTCATTGACGCGTGGGTAAGGAACCCCTCATTACATGGTAAAATCTGTCTCGAAACTCTTGCTAGCCGCTTTGCTTTTTCCATTAATGATGGTGGAGCTGGCCAATGCACAAGCAACAGGCGACGCTTTTTCTGGTTTTCGCTCAGACAATAATGCACCTATCCAAATTGAAGCTGATAGTCTTGAAGTTCGTGATGTTGAAAAACGGGCAGTCTTCAAAGGCAATGTGGATGTTCGCCAAGGCAAGACCACAATGAAAACAGCGCGTTTGGACGTGTTTTATGATGGCTCTGTCGCTGCTGGTGGTGTTGGCGGAAGTCAGGGCATTAGCCGCATTGAGGCAAATGGCAAGGTGATTGTAACGTCTGGCAACAATACGGCGACAGGCGGTAAAGCTGTGCTCAACATGAAAACACAAATCGTGGTTTTGTCTGGTGGGCGTGTTGTGTTGACCCAATGTGACAATGTTATTGTAGGGAAAAAGCTGACTGTTAATTTGACCAACAATAAAGCATCGTTATCAGGCGGGCGGGTTTCAGCCGTTTTGGACCGAAAGAACGGGGCTAGCAATCAGAAAAAGTGTAGCTAGGGAATATTCCCAATAAGTATCAAAGTGAAGATGGTACTTTATTCAAAAATTTTCTGACAAAATGCGTTAAACCAGCTAAATAGAGCAGTATGAATCAACCCACTGATCCCTCCACTTTGCCGCCTCCAGAGGAAACTGCACCCTTGCGTGACAACACGGGGCGCGGATGGTTGATCGCAAAAAACATTAAAAAGAGTTACAATGGCCGTACCGTTGTTGACGGTGCCAGTCTCGCGATTGGGCGCGGTGAAGCTGTTGGTCTTTTAGGGCCAAATGGTGCAGGTAAAACCACGACATTTTACATGATCACTGGGTTGGTGCGTGCTGATGAAGGGCAAATCTACCTTGATCGCCATGATATTTCTCCCCTGCCAATGTATCGCCGTGCGCGCCTCGGTATTGGATATTTGCCGCAAGAAGCGTCGATTTTTCGTGGTTTGAGCGTTGAAAACAACATCAAAGCCGTATTGGAAGTTGTTGAACCTGATAAAAAGCGCCGCAAAGAAGATCTCGAAAATCTTCTGCACGAGTTTGGTATCGAGCATTTGCGCAAATCACCGTCAATCGCCCTATCGGGTGGTGAACGTCGTCGTTGCGAGATCGCCCGCACGCTTGCAAGCAGACCTAATTTTGTGCTGTTGGATGAACCTTTTGCTGGTATTGATCCAATCGCGGTTGGTGATATTCAGGTGCTGGTCAAGCATTTGACCCGTCGTGGTATCGGCGTTTTGATTACCGATCACAATGTCCGTGAGACTTTAGGCGTGATTGATCGTGCGTATATTATCCACTCTGGGCAAGTTTTGACCCAAGGAACGCCTGAAACGATTATTGCAAATCCTGATGTGCGTCGTCTCTATCTTGGTGATCAGTTCACTCTCTAACAGAGTTTTTCTCTCCATTTACACTTTAATCGGATTTATGCTTTAAGGGTTAAGCAAGAGTCGGACCAGTTTTGGTTTGATAGCGAATATAGTTGATCCAAAAGGCACGAGTACACGATGGCACTCGCCCCAA
Organism: Hyphomicrobiales bacterium; assembly: GCA_039973685.1. Lineage (NCBI taxonomy): Bacteria > Pseudomonadati > Pseudomonadota > Alphaproteobacteria > Hyphomicrobiales > Hyphomicrobiales bacterium. The sequence goes on along the minus strand of JBDWKL010000018.1, from coordinate 63,206 downwards.
GATTAGAATTTAGGCAGTCACAATCCCTTGTGATGACGCCACAGCTTATGCAGGCAATCAAATTGCTTCAGCTGTCTAGTCTTGACTTGGCTTCTTATGTTGAAGGTGAGCTTGAGCAAAATCCATTGCTTCATCGCGAAGATGAGTTCAGTGATGGAACGCGCTCAGAAAATAACACTGACAACGCAACAGAAGTCAGAGCCGAAACAGGCGATAGTGCGGCCTTATCCAATGAAAATGAATGGATTGACGGGGCGCTAGAAACTAATCCGCAAGAAATTGCAGCAAGTTTTGATACCGACGCAGAAAACGTCTTTCCTGAAGATTCCGGTAGCGCTGGTATAGAAGCTTCGACTGTTACGGGCCGCGATACACATCAAATCAATTCGACCGTGCGTTCAGGCGGCGACGATGATTATAACCTTGAGGCTTTTGTTGCTGAAGAGGTGAACTTAGTTGATCATTTGATGTCTCAACTGGGCCATATTATTACCGATCCAGCTCAAATGCTGATTGCGCGAACGCTCATTGATAGCATTGATCAAGCTGGCTACATGCGTGGTGATTTAGAAGAGATTGCTGAAAGCCTCGGTGCTGCAAATAGTCTTGTTGAAGAGACGCTAGAAGCGCTTCAAACTCTTGATCCGCCAGGGATATGCGCGCGCAATTTGACAGAGTGCTTAGCCCTTCAGCTCAAAGACAAAAACCGCTATGACCCTGCAATTGCAGCTTTGCTCGACAATCTCGAACTTTTAGCTAAACGTGACTTTGCAGCACTTAAAGAACTTTGCGGTGTCGATCAGGATGATCTGTTTGACATGGTGAAAGAGATCAAGGCCTTGGACCCGAAACCGGGTGAGGCATTTGAAGATGTTCTGGCCCAAGCGATTATCCCTGATGTAACCGTTCAAGCACGTCCTGATGGAAGCTGGGCGATTGAGCTTAACGTTGAAGCTTTGCCTCGGGTTTTGGTTGATCAAACCTATTATGCAACCGTTGTTAAAACAGCCAATAATGAGACAGAAAAAGCCTATCTTACAGATTGTCTGCAAACGGCCAATTGGTTGGTTAAAAGCCTCGATCAGCGGGCAAAAACAATTTTGAAGGTGGCAACCGAGATTGTTCGTCAACAAGATGCGTTTTTGACGAGAGGAGTCGAATATCTCCGTCCGCTCAATCTTAAAACCGTGGCTGACGCGATTGAAATGCACGAATCGACTGTTAGCCGCGTAACCTCCAATAAATTTATCGTAACGCCGCGTGGTATTTTTGAACTAAAATATTTCTTCACAGCCGCGATTGCATCCTCAGAAGGCGGGGAATCGCATTCAGCCGAGGCTGTTCGTCACAAAATACGGACACTTATTGATGCAGAGGACGTGAAGAAAATTCTCTCAGACGATACGCTTGTAAAAATGCTGAAAGACGGTGGTGTCGATATTGCCAGACGCACTGTTGCAAAATATCGCGAAGCCATGCGCATTCCATCTTCGGTACAGCGCCGCCGTGAGAAAAAAGCGCTTCTTGCTACAAAATAGCATTTTTTCACTAGTAAAAAATTGTGGGCATCTTGCTTGATCAACAGTTTGTTAGACAATAATTCAATCAATTTCGATTTTTTTCCTAAAAGTGCTGACGACCTTGTTTGAAGAGGTTAGACTAAAGTTCGAAGCGCCGTTCTTGCTGCTTTGCTAGTTGGGCGCCAATAGCAAAAAAGGAATGATAATATGAGCTTACGTGTATCCGGAAAAAATTTAGATGTTGGTGAAGCACTCCGAACTAACATTACAGACCAGATCGATGCAGCAGTAAGTAAGTATTTTGATGGCGGGTATACAGGCCATGTAATCGTTGAAAAAGAAGGGTCTATGTTCAAGGTTGAGTGTAAAGTTCATCTTGATACAGGCATTGATCTTGTTGCCACTGGTTCCGCCCAAGATGCACACCCAGCTTTCGACAAAGCAGCCGAACGGATTGAAAAACGTCTAAGGCGCTATAAGAGAAAACTCAAAGATCACCGGGCTGCAGCAAACCAAAAAAGCCAACTTGCACCAGCTTATATTCTGGCAGGTCCCACAGATGATGAAGCAAATATCGATGATGACAATGCTGCACCAGCGATTATTGCAGAAAATGAGACGGCTATTCTCACAATGACTGTCAGCACTGCAGTAATGGCAATGGACTTAGGCAATCAAGATGTGTATGTATTTCGAAATCCTGATAGCGGGGAAATCAATGTGCTGCATAAGCGCCCCGATGGAAACATCGGTTGGATTGACCCATCACAAAGTTAGACAAGAATTAGTAGACCTGTAACTGTCGTAATTAATTTCGCGATGGCTCCTTTATGGTCTTATTGAAGGTGGCACAATGGACTTATCTGAGTTGCTCAATGAGAATGCTATTTTGCCGACACTTAAAGTGTCGAGCAAGAAGCAGGCTATTCAGTGTATTTCGGAAAAAGCAGCCGAAATCACTGGGTTAAACGAGCGCGAAATCTTTGAAACTTTGTTGCAAAGAGAGCGTCTTGGTTCCACAGGCGTTGGCTCAGGCATTGCGATACCACACGGCAAATTGCCAAGCCTTGATAAGATTTATGGTGTTATGGCGCGGTTGGAGCGTCCAATTAGCTTTGATGCTATGGATGACCAACCGGTCGACATCATTTTCTTGTTGCTAGCACCAGAAGGTGCGGGCGCAGATCATCTCAAGGCGCTTGCTAAAATTGCTCGCGTTTTACGTGATGGTGATATGGTCAATAAAATTCGGGCGACAGCGGACCCTGAAGCACTTTATTCCGTGCTTCTTACACCGCCTAATCAAGAAGCGGCTTAACAGGCGTTGTCGAATAAATGCTTTTGGACGGGCTTAATGCAGGCTCACCATTTCCAAATCATATTCATCGGCATTCGCTTCAGCGATTGAGCGATCATCCGAAATCATCAATGGTTCGCCGTCTGCGCCCAACAAGGCATAGAGCGTGTAAGGGACTTCGCCGTCCAGCATGCCAGGATATAAGACTTCGAAATCTTCTGGTGAAAGTTCACGAATATAGGCAAAAGCCTCCTCACCAAAATGACGAAGGTCTTCCTTCGTAAAGGCGTCTTGGGTTTTGGTTCCAATAAAGTCGGTCATGTTTACCTTCCTTTTGGTCAGAGCGCTAACGCCACACGAATCAATTCTATCAGATTCTGAGTTAATGGCTTCAGCTTTTTTCTCGATCCTGACCTTAGTCTGCCTGTAAAATCTTAATCTTTTTTATAAGACGCTCAGGTTGTGTGCGGGTTAGGTCTACAGAAAGTAAACCGCTGGCCAAATTTGCAGCCCCTACTTCCATGCCATCTGCAAGCACGAAGGTGCGCACAAACTGCCTCGCCGCGATGCCTCTGTGAAGGTACGTGCGGGTTGGGTCATCAGTCTGTTTGCCCTTTATCACCAGTTGCTTGTCTTCAACGGTAATATCCAAATCATCATCATTGAAGCCTGCAACAGCCAATGTGATGCGAAGTTTGATGACGCCTTCGTCATTGGCAATTTGTTCAATATTATAAGGGGGGTAGCCCTCATTTCCACCTTTGGAAACTTGGTCTAACAAGCGCTCAATTTCATCAAACCCGAGAAGCAATGGATTTGAGAAATACGGCCCGCGCGGTGGCGCATTGCGTGTCATAATCGGTCCTTTCAATGCCCTTGTCACACAAGCAGCATAAGGTGAGACCCCAATTGGGCGTCTCTGTTCTTTTAAAATATGGGTAGATTTGAGCGCGGTTTCAAGGGCGATTGGTTTATCGCAAAGATACTGGGAAAACCACGAAGCGGCGGTCTGGGCCTTCAAAACCAAGTTGGAAAACGCTGATGAGGGCTGCAGCAAAATCGCCAGAACGGTTGGCGGGCAGGTAAATTCGCGACAAACGGTATTTCAGCGGGCAGCCGCGTGACAGAAAGATTTTCTCATCACGGTGCACAAAACGACGTTTGCCGTTTGGATCAATTTTCTCCATTTGGAAGCCAATTGTATCAATTGGACACTTGCCAGCACTGGGCACTGGAATGTGTTTCAAAATCAGATCGAAATAATTGCCTTTACCTTCGGTTGGGTCGGTATTACTCGGCAAAACCACGCGCGATGTGATGGGGGCAGATAGCCCTTCGCTACTATCAGCGAAATCTCCAAGACCGCGTGCATAGGCCACCACAGCCGGATGGTTCAGCTTATATTTTCTCAAAATACTTTTTGCTTTGCTTTTCACTTCCCAGCGGACAGAGGCAAGCGAGGCATTTTCACTCTTTTTCAGCAGACGCACAGGCGTTGAAGGCGCAAAAGTGTCTGTTTCAAGGTCGATAATGTAGAGGTTGGAATAGGGGAAACCGGAGCCGTCTTGAACGCCATATTCTTCAAATCCGAAATAGCGGCCATCTTTTGAAAATCCGATCACCTGTTCATAAGCAAAATCACCAGCATGAGCCGTTATTATGAGGGCGAGTTTCAAGAGGATGCTTACGACGATAATTCGCATTTCAGTCTTTCCATTTGGCGGCTAATTCTATTCAATATGAATGGTTTGGATAAAGCCTAGGGGGAGAATTTGGCAGAACCGCGATTATCAATCAAGCGCGCATCAAACCGCGTTTTAAACCTTGGAAGTTTCGCAACGCAGGCAGCAAAGCGTGTTGCCAATGATGCCGCCATTATTTGGGGTGATGAGGTGCGAAGCTGGGCAGAATTTAACGCCCGCGCAAATGCAATTGCCTCGCAATTACAAGCGCTTGGCTTGGTGCGCGGTGACCGCGTTATGATCCATTCTCCTAATTGCCCTGAATATCTTGAAAGCATGGTCGCGATCTTGAAGGCGGGTTGTGTGATGGTGCCAACCAATTTCCGTCTCTCGCCTGATGATATTGCTGATATGGCGCTTCGAACGGAAACCAGAGCCATCATCGGCCATGCAGCCTACCCACAGCATATGGATGTGGTGCAACAAACAGCGTCTAGCTGCAAAGATCGTTTGGTGATTGTGGGCGATGGCGCTGATGCCTTTGATAAGGCGGTCGCGCTTCATCTTGATCAACCGTTTCAAGATGTTGATGTGGAATACGACGATCCGTGCTGGTTTTTCTTCACCTCAGGCACCACGGGAAAACCGAAAATTGCAACGCTCACCCACGGGCAAATGTCCTTTGTAACCGTCAATCATGTCGCGGACTTAATGCCGGGGCTTGGTAAGGGTGATGTGTCGATGGCCGTGGCGCCCTTATCGCATGGGGCAGGCGCACATTTCTTCCCGCAGCTTGCTCGTGCGGTGCCAACAGTTTTGACACAAGGCAGCGGGCTTGATCCGACAGAAGTTTGGTCGCTGGTTGAAAAGCACAAAGTCACCAATATGTTCACGGTGCCAACAATCGTGAAGCGGTTGACGGAGCATGAGGCGGTGGACCGTTTTGATCTCTCATCCCTACGTCATGTCATTTACGCCGGTGCGCCCATGTATCGCGCAGATCAAAAACATGCGCTTTCAAAGCTCGGTAATGTCATCGTCCAGTATTTTGGTCTGGGTGAAGTGACAGGGTGTATTACGGTGTTACCTGTTGATGATCACAGCCTCGATGATGAGAAAATGCCTGTTGGTTCATGTGGTTATCCGCGCACGGGCATTGATGTTGCAATCTTGGATGATAAGGGAGGGCAGTTAGCAGCCAATAGCACGGGCAATATCTGCATCGGTGGTTTGGGCGTTTTTGCAGGCTATTACCAAAACGATGAGGCAAACCGCGAAGTGTTTCTTGATGGTTGGTTCATGACAGGTGATCTCGGTCATGTGGATGATCGGGGGTATGTCTACATTACAGGACGGCGTTCAGATATGTATATTTCTGGTGGCTCCAATGTGTATCCACGTGAGGCAGAAGAGAAAATATTAGAGCATCCAGCCATTGATGAGGCAGCGATCGTCGGCGTACCAGATGCTGATTGGGGCGAGGTTGGCGTTGCTGTCATCACGCTGCATGAAGGAGCAGCCTTTGATGAAGCAGAGTTCAAGCTTTGGCTCATGGATAAGGTTGCCCGCTACAAGCAGCCAAAATCGATTTATATCTGGGGTGAGATGCCAAAATCGGGATATGGAAAAATCGAAAAGAAGCGGATTAAAGCCATGCTTGAAGAGCAAGGTTTGATTGATTTTTCAGGCTAAATTGCGTGTTCAAGCAGGTGAATTTGTGAGTCGGCTGTAGCTTCATATAAAGATTTCCTTATGTGTTCTTGCTTCATTAACCCAAGCCGTGCTATGCACGCGCCAAATACGTCGGAACGGCAGGTTTTCTGTCGTTTCTTTCTTCTTTAAAAATGATGCTTATGGGACACCGATAATGGCTGACTATTACGTAAAAGACATTGGGCTTGCTGACTTTGGCCGCACAGAATTGGATATTGCTGAAACAGAAATGCCGGGCTTGATGGCTCTGCGTGAAGAGTTTGGCAAAAGCAAACCGTTGAAGGGCGCGCGCATTGCGGGTTCACTTCACATGACTATTCAAACGGCTGTGTTGATTGAAACATTGGTTGAACTTGGCGCAGAAGTGCGTTGGGTGTCTTGCAACATTTTCTCAACACAAGACCACGCTGCTGCTGCAATTGCTGCTAAAGGCATTCCGGTTTTTGCTTTCAAAGGCGAAACACTTGAAGAATATTGGGCGTTTTCAGACCGTATTTGGGAATGGCCAGATGGCGGTTATGCAAACATGATCTTGGACGATGGTGGCGACGCAACAATGCTGATCCTCAACGGTTCAAAATCTGAAACAGATCCAAGCATTCTTGAAAACCCAGAGAACGAAGAAGAAGAAGCCTTCTTCGCGACAATCAAGAAGCGTCAGGCACAAGACCCGACATTCTATTCAAAAGTAAAAGCAAGCTTGCGCGGTGTTTCTGAAGAAACAACAACAGGTGTTCTTCGTCTTTATGATTTGGTGAAAAAGGGTGAGCTTCCTTTCCCTGCAATCAACGTGAACGACAGTGTAACGAAATCAAAATTTGATAACCGTTATGGCTGCCGTGAATCATTGGTTGACGCGATCCGTCGCGGTACAGACACAATGATGGCCGGTAAAGTTGCAATCGTTTGTGGCTACGGTGATGTTGGTAAAGGTTCTGCACAATCACTTCTTGGTGCTGGTGCCCGCGTTAAAGTAACTGAGATCGATCCGATCTGTGCGCTTCAAGCGGCAATGGATGGCTATGAAGTTGTAACAATGGAAGACGAAGCGCCAAACGCTGATGTTTTCGTTTCAGCAACAGGCAACAAAGACGTCATCACCGTTGACCACATGCGCGCTATGAAAGACATGGCGATCGTTTGTAACATCGGTCACTTTGATAATGAGATCCAAGTTGCTGGTTTGAAAAACTTCAAATGGACAAATGTTAAGCCACAGGTTGATTTGATCGAGAAACCAGATGGCAACCGTATGATCCTTCTTTCAGAAGGTCGTTTGGTGAACCTTGGCAATGCAACAGGCCACCCGTCATTCGTGATGTCTGCGTCATTCACGAACCAAGTTCTTGCTCAAATGGAGCTTTGGGCTGATTCGAATGCGGCAGAGAAAAAATACGAAAACGACGTTTATATCCTGCCAAAACACCTTGATGAGAAGGTTGCTGAACTGCACCTTGAAAAACTTGGTGTAAAATTGACAACGCTCTCAAAAGAGCAATCAGACTATCTTGGCATTTCTCCACAAGGCCCATACAAGCCAGAGCACTACAAGTATTAGTTGCATCTTAACTGCATACTAGATGTTGTATCCGCGCGAGATTTATCTCGCGCGGATTTTTATTTTTCAGCTCTTTTTCAAAAAAGAGCTTTTGTTTGAGCGCATTCAAACAGTATCTTGGTAACGATTCGGTAAGATTTAGGTTCAATATTGTAGGTTGTAGAGCTTTTGTAACGGGTGGCTCGTCAGCACGATTGCGGATTCTTTGGCCAGGGAAAAAATATGCACACCCGCTTCAAACAACAGTTCAAGAACAAAGCGTCGAGCTTTGCTGGATTGTGCCTGAAGCGTATGAAGACCTTTGCCATATCGTCTACATCGCTTTTCTCACCTTTATTGTTCACCCAGTCAGCATCTGCCAATGAGCTTTTCCAAGCGGTCGGCGCTGACCTTCGAACAACACAAGTATTTTCTTATGCAGCCTTTCTTGCGACGCTTGCTTTCGCCATCGTCAGCACTTTCGTCTTTTTGCGTTCACGCAATGAAGCGGTAAAAGATCGCGACGCCATGGCCGAAGAGTTGGCTGATTTGCGGGCAAACTCAGAGCGGTTTGAGAGCCTCATCCAAGCAGATGATCAACGCCTCATCGTTTGGGCAACACCAAAATCAAATGCGACTGTGATCGGCAATCTGCCAGAAGGCTCTGATGCCCCAGAAGATGTTGCAACCTTCATGGCGTTCGGCAAATGGTTGGCTCCCGCATCGGCTGCTGGCCTAGAGCGCCATATCGAGGATTTGCGAGAGAACGGTACCGCCTTCCAATTGGCCGTTAGTACGAGATCTGGCAATTACCTTGATGCTTTTGGGCGTACTGTGGGCGGACGGATTTTTGTTCGTTTCCGCGATTTGTCCGGTGACCAGCAAGTCATGATGGAATTGCGCCGTCAGCTTAAGCAGAGTTCTGCTAATGTTGAAAATTATCAGGCCTTGCTCGAAGAAATTGAACAACCGGCATGGTTGATGCAAAACGGTGAAGACGGCCGAGTGCTGCATTGGGCCAACAAAGCCTATCGAAGCGCCATAGAAACAAGTGGTTCGGAAGATGAGCAAGCCTACTTGTTTGAGAGTGAAGCGCGGACAGCTATTGCAGCATGTCACAGCGAAGACGCTCTTTTCAAGGAGCGGGTAAACGCGATTTCTAAAGGCGCTCGCCGAACTTTTGATGTGGTGTCTGTTCCAACAAGCAATGGTAGTGCAGGTATTGCAACCGATGTGAGTGAGGCTCAAAAAGCACAGGCAGCCCTCAGCCGCACCATTGAAAGCCATGAAAAGACCTTCGATGATTTAGCAACGGCTGTTGTGATCTTCGATAAAAATCATAAGCTAACATTCCATAATAAAGCCTATAGTGAGTTGTTCGACCTGTCGGAATCTTTCCTTTCAAGCGGGCCAACAGATTCTGAGGTGATTGATAAGTTGCGCTCACTGGAAAAATTGCCAGTGGAAGCAAACTTCAGAGAATGGAAAAGCAATCTTTTAAAAACTCATCTTAGCGCTGAGATGAAAGAATTTACTTGGCACCTGCCAGATGGACAAACGTTGCGCGTTGTTTCTAGTCCTCGTTCAACGGGCGGTGTTACGTGGATTTATGAAAATCTGACCGCAAAGCTAAATCTCGAAAGTCGCGTCATTGTCTTGTCTCGTCTCCAAGATGAAACGCTGAACCGTTTGAATGACGGCGTGGCGGTGTTCTCAAGCGATGGCAGATTAACGCTTTCAAATCGCTCGTTTGGCGATTTGTGGAAAATGGATGATGAGATGCGAGGCGAAATGCCTCACGTCAATCAGATCGCGGATTTCTGCGTCGAGACACAAGGCTGTAAGGACGATTGGCATCAGCTTAAAATGGCTGTTGTTGGTGTCAGCGAGAACCGCGACGAAGCCTCCGGTACAATGGAACGGCCTGATGGATCGGTCATTCAATATTCAACCAATGCCCTAATTGATGGGCGTACGATGGTGACCTTCATTGACACGACAGACAGTGTCAATTTTGAACGCGCGTTGACTGAAAAGAACGAATGGTTGAAAGAGGCCGACACGCTGAAAAATGATTTTGTTCAGCACGTGAGTTACGAATTACGCTCACCGCTGACAAACATTATCGGCTTTACGCAGTTGTTGGCTGATGCTGATATTGGTCCACTGACGGAAAAGCAAAAAGAATATACTGATTATATTCTTTCTTCATCGTCCTCGCTGCTTGCCATTATCAATGACATTCTCGATCTAGCAACGGCAGATGCTGGTGTGCTGGAGCTTGATTTAGGAACAATTTCAGTTCGCGATGCGATTGAAAACGCTACTGAAGGTCTGCAAGATCGTCTGCGTGAACGTGAGATTGAATTAGAAATGGAAGTTTCTAAAGAGATCGGCGAGTTTGTTGGTGACGAACGTCGGATCATCCAGATTTTGTTCAACCTAATTTCTAACGCCATCAAGTTTTCAGACGATGGTGGAAAAGTGGCGCTGAATGTTCGCCAGACAGAAGAAAACATCGTGTTTGAAGTGCAGGACTGGGGTGCTGGCATTCCAGATGCCTTTATTGACCAAATCTTCAGCCGGTTTGAAAGCCGCGCAAATGGCCAAGTTCGCGGCGGTGCCGGTCTTGGTCTTTCCATTGTGAAGCAGCTTGTTGAACTTCACCAAGGTGAAGTTAACGTGGATAGCACTGAAGGGCAGGGAACGATTGTAACGTGCACAATGCCAGCCACACCGCCAGTTGATGCTGATAAGGCGGCTGCAGAATAGTGGCGCATAACAGCCCCTTTTATTCCCTATTTCTTGAAAATGAAGCCGCAAGTTTGCGCTTCGGTGAAGACTTTTCGCCCGTGCTTCGGCCTAATGATTGCGTGCTTTTAGATGGTACGCTGGGTATGGGAAAGACCACCATTGCCCGCGCCATTATCCGCTCGTTTTTGGGTGATGATGAAGCAGAAGTGCCAAGCCCGACATTCACGTTGGCGAATATCTATGACAAAGGCCGCACGCCGCTCACCCACTACGACCTTTATCGGTTGTCTGACCCAGAAGAGCTTGAAGAGATAGGTTTTGCTGAAAGTTTGGACGCTGCCATTGTGCTGGTAGAATGGCCAGAGCGTGCCTTGCAAGAGATGCCAAGTGATGGTTTGCGCATTGAAATTACAGAGAAGGATGGCGGGCGTCTCTTAGAGTTTTTTGGTCCAGAGCGCTGGCAAAAGCGATTGCACCGAACGCTTTCAGTCAGAACATTTCTCAATGACAATAAGTGGGAAAATGCAAAGCGTCGCTTCTTACAGGGTGATGCTTCTCCAAGGGCTTATGAGCTTATAACGCATACAAATGGCACTGAGGCCGTTTTGATGGATAGCCCTGCCATTGAAGATGGCCCTATTGTCAAAGATGGGAAGCGCTATAGCGAACTTGCCCACTTGGCTGAAGATGTCAGACCATTCCTCGCAATTGGTGAGGCGCTGCGGTCAGCTGATCTGCCAGCACCTGAAATGTACGCTTTTGACTTGAAGCAAGGCTTCTTGTTGATGCAAGATTTCGGGCAGGAGACAGTGATCGCCAATGAGGCGCCGCACCCAGAGCGTTATCAGGTGGCCGTCGATATTCTAGCAAAAATGCACGGTCAAGAGTGGCCTTCCGCCGTCTCTCTTCCAGATGGAAGTAAGTATAGTCTTCCCACTTTTGATCAGAGTGTTTTCGATATTGAGATTTCATTGCTTGCTGATTGGTATGCCCCAAAAGTGGCTGAAACCACCTTTAGTGAAAAGGCTTGGGCTGAATATTTGGCCATATGGCAAAGCCTGTTTGAACTTGTTTCAACGGGAGAAAAAAGCTGGTTTCTGCGTGATTATCACTCGCCCAATCTCATGTGGCGTGAAGATCAAACCGGATTAGAACAGATCGGCCTGATTGATTATCAAGATGCGCTCATTGGTCCTTCGGCTTATGATGTCGCGTCACTTTGTCAGGATGCGCGTTATACGGTGCCGCAGGACATGGAGTTGATGCTGAAAGCGCGCTACATTGAGACAAGAACCGCGCAAGAAAAACCATTTGATAAAGATGCTTTTGAGCGCGATTACGCCATTATTGCAGCAGAGCGCGGCACGCGTTTATTGGGGCTTTGGCCGCGCCTAAAATATCGCGATGGCAAGCCGCATTACATGAACCACATGCCACGAACCAAAGACTATCTTCGCCGCGCTTTAAAACATCCAGCACTTGTTGACCTAAAACGCTGGTATGCAGATAATCTCGGGCTATAATCATTGTAGTGAGTCGCTTGGGCGGCGTGCAAGGGATATGATTGGCGATGAGCGGTAAACAACATCCAACAAAGGCATTTGTAGCGGCGGCAGGCCTTGGCAAGCGCATGCGCCCACTAACGGCGACCACACCAAAGCCATTGATTGAAGTTTGCGGCAAGTCCCTGATTGATCACGGTTTAGATGCCCTCGCTTTGGCAGGCACAGAGCTGGCTGTCGTCAACGTTCATTACATTGCGGATTTATTGGAAGCCCATGTCTTGCGCCGTAGCGAGCCTGAAATTATCATTTCTGACGAGCGTGACGAATTGCTTGAAACAGGCGGTGGAACGGTCAAGGGTTTGCCTCATTTAGGCGATGAAGCGTTTTTCTATCTCAATGCGGATTCTATTTGGATAGAAGGTCTAAGACCTAATTTCACCATTCTTGCTGATGCATGGGATGACGATAAGATGGACGCGCTTTTGCTGTTGTCACCGACGGTCAGCGCTGTCGGCTTTAGTGGCGCCGGTGATTTTACAATGGATAGTGAAGGGCATTTAGCGCGCCGCCGTGAGAACATCGTCGCACCCTATGCTTATGCGAGTGCTGCGATCTTCCATCCGCGCCTGTTTAAAAATGCACCTGACGGAAAGTTTTCGCTCAATGTTCTGTTTGATCAAGCCATTGAGGCTGACCGTTTGTTCGGTGTTCAAATGGATGGCACTTGGCTGCATGTTGGAACGCCTGAGGCAATTGACGAGGCCGAGCGTGCCATTCGCTCTGCTAGAAGCTGAGGATAGAAGTGGACGGTTTTCAGCGAGCCAATGTTTACACAATTCCGCCTGACGTTCCCTTTTTAAAAACGCTGGCTAATGCCATTTTAGACGGTAGTTTGTTGCCGCCAAATTTTGATAGTGCAGATCCGCTGGCGCTTTCAACAATCACGATATATCTGCCAACCCAGCGTTCTGTCCGCTTGTTAGAAGATGCCTTTTTGGAAGCGGCATCTACACCAACATTGATTTTGCCAGCTATTAAAGCGCTTGGTTCTGTTGATGAGGATGACATCTATTTTGATGTGAACCAGTTTGCTGAACCTGACCAATCTGTTCTACCTGCCATCTCCCCAATAACCAGACAATTGGTGCTCACCCGCCTTGTTATGAGTTGGGGCCAAGCGATGAGTAAACAAGACAGTGCCGTGCGTTCAGGCGACCAGCCTCTGCTCGTGCCTGCCTCGTCCGCTGATGCGGCGTGGCTTGCGGCCGACCTTGGCGATTTGCTGGACCGTGCCATTACGGAAGAGATCTCATGGGACAAACTTGGTAGCTTGGTAGAGGCCAAAGATTTGGCGGCCTTTTGGGAGCTGAGCGTCGAGTTTTTAAAAATCGTCACCGAGCTTTGGCCCGCCCTGTTGAAAGAACGAGGGTTGATTGACCCCGCTGCAAGACGAGATTTATTGATTGGGCAGGAGCAAGCAAGGCTTGCAACAACCAACGGGCCAGTCATTGCCGCTGGTTCAACGGGTACCCTGCCATCAACGGCACGTTTTCTGGCGGCCGTTGCAAAACTTCCCAATGGTCGCCTTGTTTTACCGGGCTTTGATAAAAGCCTTGATGATGCTTTCTATGAGGCGATTGGCGGCACTGATAAACGTGATCAAGCCATCAGTGGCCATCCACAATATGGTTTGAAGCAATTGCTGACGGACTATGTGAAAATTCTTCCAAGTGAAGTGGAAGAATTAGGCACGCGCAACCAAGCTGCACAGAACCGTTCAACCCTAGTCTCTCACGCCATGTTGCCTGCCCCTGTGACAAATCATTGGCCGCATTTGCGTGCTCAATTCAATGACGAGCAGGTCGCCCGCGCTTTTGAAGGCATTACTTTTGTCAACGCGAAAAGCGATTCTGATGAAGCGCTGGCAATTGCTGCCGCCTTACGCGAATTTGTGGGAACGACTGAAGGTTATGCCGCCTTAGTAACACCAGACCGTGCGCTTGCCCGTCGTGTGGCGCTGGAGTTACAACGCTGGGGGTTGAAGGTAGACGATTCCGCTGGTCGTCCGCTGCCCAAAACAGCGCTCGCTATTCTTTCTCAACTCACCATCGAAACAGTATCCAGCCAATTTGAGCCGGTAAAATTACTAGCCCTCTTAAAGCATCCGCTCGCAACTTTCGGTCTTGAACCTTTAGAAGTGCGTCGCGCAGCGCGTGTGTTAGACCTTGCTATTTTGCGCGGTCCTAGAATTGCTGGCGGTATGAGAGGGCTTTCAAATCGTCTCGATAATATGCGCAATGAAGTTATGCGCGGGACAGGCAAAGAACCTGATGTAACAGGCAGTGAACCTGTTGATAGAGAAGAAGCGAAACGGGCGATTAGTCGGCTTCATCCTGCGATTAAAGGCTATAGCATAGAAGATTGGGATGCGGCGGAAGTGCTCGTCGCACGACTTCGTGGGATATTCGAACCTCTCGAAGCGCTGTTTTCAGCGGGCGATACTGTGCCAGTGAGTACCCTTTCAAAAGCGCATCAAGCAGCGCTGTCTTTGATTGAAGGTGAGGGCGCAAAACCGCAGCCCGCACGAAAAGAAATCGCAAACTTGTTTGAGACGACCCAGCTACCAGATGGCGATGATTTCGTGGTCATGCCTCATGAATATCCAAAGCTTTATCGTGCGCTGCTGGGCAATGGCACCGTGCGTGAACGGGGGGCGGAAGATCCGCGCATTCTAATTCTGGGCGCTTTGGAAGCACGGCTCTTAAATCCTGAGTTTATTATTTTGGCAGCCCTCGACGAAGGATCGTGGCCGAAGCAAGCAGATACAGACGCCTTCATGTCACGCAGTATGCGGGCGGAGATGGCGCTGGAAGCTCCAGAGCGACGTATTGGTTTGGCCGCTCACGATGTCTGCCAAGGTCTTGGCGCGCCGCGTGTTATGCTAACGCGGGCTGCAAAACGCGGTGGAACGCCAACGGTGATGTCGCGTTGGTTGCAGCGCCTCTTGGCGTTGATCGGGCAAGATCACGCAAAGTCATTAGAACAACGCGGGCGCGCTTATCTCAACCATGCCTCAAGCTTAGATAAGCCGCTTTCAGTATCGCCACCGAACGTTGAGCGTCCGAATCCAAAACCACCTGTTGAAACGCGACCGACATCGCTTTCGGTCACCAGAATTGAAGTTTGGGTGCGTGACCCTTACGCGATTTATGCCGACCGTATTTTGCAATTAAAGTCGATTGATCCACTCGGTCATATGCCTGGCTTTGCCGAACGCGGCACCATCATCCACGAAGCGCTGGATCGGTTCAATCAAAAATGGGACGGCGTTGTTTCCGAAGAAGCATTGCAGCGCTTCCTTGAAATTGGCCGTGAACTTTTCATGGAAGAAATGGCAGACTTTCCAGATCAGCGCGCTCTATGGTGGCCACGCTTTGAACGCATCGTGCACGCTTATCTTGCATGGGAAGAAAACCGCGAACCGCAACCAACCAAACGTCATTCTGAGGTTTATGCCCGCTTACCAATTCCTGTTGATGGCCAAGATTTTGTCTTAAGCGGAACGGTTGATCGGCTTGATGTCTTGTCAGACGGGTCGCTTTCCATCATTGATTTTAAAACCGGCAACCCACCAAGTGCCAAGCAGGTGAAATCAGGCCTCGCCTCGCAATTGCCGTTGGAAGTTTTAATGCATCATCGCGGCGCGTTTGAGCCGCAGAGCTTGGCGCAAGATATGCCTGTTTCAGAACTTGGGTGGGTGAAGCTTGATGGTCGTGAAGACCAAGCGCATCTGCAAAGCGCTATTCAATCGGTGAAAAAGGATGAGGTGCCAGACACACCAGATGATCTTGGCGATATGGCAGAAAAGCAATTGCTTGGTCTCATCAAACAATACCGCGATCCAAACCAAGGCTATATGTCGCGCCCGCGTCCTGATTTTGATTTCCGTTATGTCGGCCCTTATGACCATTTGGCCCGTGTAAAAGAATGGTTGGTGGCTGATCAGGAGGAGGGCGAATGAGTGCTGATTTCGCCGTTGATGAGCGCACTAAGAGCTTGCAAGCGACCGCATCAAACCCTGCCTTGTCCGCATGGGTTGCAGCCAATGCTGGCTCGGGCAAGACCTATGTTTTGGCGCGGCGGGTTATCCGCTTGTTATTGGCAGGTGCTGACCCATCGAAAATCCTCTGCCTCACTTTCACCAAAGCGGCGGCGGCTGAAATGTCAGCGCGGGTGTTTGATGAGCTTGCAAATTGGGCAACGCTGAGTGATGAAGCCTTGTCTAAAGAAATTGGTGAGCTAACGGGAAAGCCGCCAAACGATTTGGCGCGTAACACCGCACGTCAGCTTTTCGCCAAAGCGCTCGAAACACCAGGCGGGCTGAAAATTCAAACCATCCATGCGTTTTGCGAACGCTTGCTACACCAGTTTCCGGTGGAAGCAAATGTCGCAGGGCATTTTGAAGTTCTGGATGATGTTGGCAAAGAACACTTGATCAACGAGGCGCAGCGTTCCGTTTTGCTGGAGGCGGCAGATCATCCAACAAGCCCGATTGCAAACGCCTTGTCTGACGCTATCGCAAACGCGTCTGATACGGGCTATCAACAAGCGCTCTCAGCTTATCTGCACAGTTATAAAAAGCTTGATCAATGGCTTGAAAATACAGGCGGTATTGATGGGGCGTTGCAGGAGTTGGCAAAGCACTTTGGTATCTCCAGTAATGATACAGCAGCAGGCCTCAAAGAGCAGATGCTTGCCTCGCCTCATATGGATGACGTCTATCTGGAAAGCGTTCGCCAAGAGCTGTTACAGAGCTCTGTGAAGTTCAAGAAAATGGGAGAGATCCTAACTGACGCTTTGCAACCCAATCCGTCCAATGTGCGTGTTCAAGCCATGCTCTCTTTCTTCTTTACTCAGAAAGAAGAAGCGAGAAAAATATCAAGTATCGCGTCAAAAGACATCGTTAGTCTGTTTCCTGATCTTGAAGAACGGGTAGCACAAGAACAAGAGCGCTTGTCTGGATTACTAGATAAGCAAAAAGCGCTTGCCACATTGGATGCAACGCGGGCTTTGTTGATCTTAGGCTCAACAGTGAGTGCAGATTATCAGCGTCGTAAAGCCGATACGGGCATGATGGACTTTGATGATTTGATCGAGAAGGCGGCCCAGCTGCTTGAAAAGCCAGATGCGGCAGCATGGGTGCATTTCAAACTTGATCAGGGGCTTGATCATATTCTGGTCGATGAGGCGCAAGATACAAGCCCACGCCAGTGGGATGTGGTGAGCCATCTTGCTAGCGAGTTTTTCACCGGAGAAAGCGCCCGTCTTGTTGACCGCACCATGTTTGCGGTGGGCGATGAAAAACAGTCGATCTATTCGTTCCAAGGCGCGTCCCCTGAGAAATTCTCTGACATGCGTGAACATTTTATCCAGCTTTCAAGTGCAGCTCAAAAGCCTTTTGAAAAAGTGCCGCTCTCGCTCTCGTTCCGTTCGACAGCAGATGTTTTGGGTGCCGTTGATTTGGTGTTTGCGAATCAAAATATTTCGGAGCAATTGACAAGCGATTACGTCGACCACAGCGCTGCGCGACTAAATCAACCTGGCTCAGTTGAGGTTTGGAAAGCATTCACCCAACCGCCAAAACTGGAGCACGATGACGATTGGTGGAAGCCGCTTGATCGGTTGGGTGAGGATAGCGAAAAGGTGGCGCTGGCCAAGAAAATCGCGACCGAGATCAAAACCCTCACAGCTGGCGATGTGCGTCTTGAAGGCACAGGTGAGATTATCACTGCAGGCGATGTTTTGATCCTCACCAGAAAACGCGGACCGCAGGTTGAGGCGATAAACCGAGCCTTAAAATCGCAAGGCGTGCCCGTTGCAGGTTCTGATCGATTGAAGCTTCTCGATAATATCGCCATTTTGGATTTAATGGCGCTTGCTGATTTTGTCCTTCTCTCAGAGGATGATTTAGCGCTCGCAGGTGTTTTAAAATCACCGTTGATTGGTCTATCAGAGGACGAGCTGTTTGATCTGTCCCATGACCGTCGAGGCACATTGTGGAGTGAGCTTTATCTGCGTGCTCAACACGGTGACGCGCCTTATGTGAAAGCCCATCAGGTGCTAGATCGCTGGCGGCGAGAAGCCGACTTTGTGCCGCCGTTTGATTTCTTCTTGAACATCCTATCCCGTGATTTGGGCCGTCGCGCGTTTTTGACATCACTTGGTGCTGAAACGGATGAAGTGCTCGATGCCTTCTTGTTGCAAGTGCAAACTTATGAGCAAAGCGAAGTGCCGACCTTGCAAGGCTTCGTGTCTTGGTTCCGCGATGGGTCGGTTGAAATTAAACGCGATATGGAATCAAGCCGCGACGAAGTTCGTGTGATGACGGTGCACGGTGCAAAGGGTCTTGAGGCGCCGATTGTTTTCCTTGTCGATGGCGGCGCGCCTTATCATGCGGTCCACCAACCTGATATTTTGGGGCTGGATGATAAGGACGGTGCACCGTTTATTTGGAAGCGTGGCAAAGAGCACCAGACTGAAGCGCAAGCTGCAAGCCTTAGCCGTGATAAGCAATCATCAATGGCTGAATATTACCGCCTGCTTTATGTTGCCATGACCCGCGCCCGCGATCGGCTTTATGTGGTGAGTACAGCAGATAAAAAAGGGGCGACCAACAAAGATGGTTGGTATGCGACGATTTTCAATGCGCTATCTAATGATGAAAACTGTCAGAAGGTTATGGGCGAAGACGGCGAGGTTGACCGTTGGCGTTGGCAAATGAGTTCGGCGCCTGCATTGCCTGCTAAAGAGCACAAGGAACAACTGGTTGACCCTTATCGCCCACCCCATTGGTTGAGCGAGACAGCGCCCGAGGCGTCGACGGGACTCAATTATCTCTCGCCATCAAAAGCGCTTGGTGCTGATGAACTATCCGAAAACATTGACTATGCCGCACAAGAGAGTGACGCGGGTGCTGATATGTTGGCCGATATTCCGCCCGCTGAGCGCGGCACGCTTATGCACCGATTGTTAGAACGATTGCCAACCCATTCACCTGCTGAGCAGCCAAACATTGCCGCACGCTATTTAAGTGAGATATTGCCCCAAGCAAGCGCTGAAAGTCGCGCCATCATGCAAGCTGAAGTGCTTTCTGTATTGTCGCATCCTGATATGGCAGGGCTGTTTGATGAGAAGGCGAAAGCCGAGGTCACGGTTGCAGGTCGCGTTGATTTAGAGGCAAGCAGTGTCATGGTGCGCGGTCAAATTGACCGTTTGGTTGTCAGTGATGAGAGCGTGCATATCGTTGATTTCAAAACCCACCGCAAAATTGTAACTGATGGCGCGGAGCGCAAACAAATTGAGCGCCAACTTGCGCTTTACGCCAAGCTTCTAATGTCAATTTATCCTGATAAAGAGATAATGGCTTCTATTCTGTGGACATCTAAGCCGCAGCTCGAAACACTTGAATTTGGCTGTCTAGAAAACGCTCTCAAAGGGTTATGAACACGCTAACGTGAGCTAAATGGAATATCAAAACCTTGCAAATCGGCGCGAAATTCCTATTTCTTATAACGAATTAACAATCGAATCCTACTTGCTTATGGGCAAGGATATGGAATCATTGTAGAAAGCATTCAAGGAAAGCCGCAAAGAGCAGGTTTTAACAAAAGGGACAGAAATATGCCAACAACAGCCGTGACAGACGCATCTTTTGAGCAAGAAGTCATCAATTCAGATACACCCGTTGTCGTAGACTTTTGGGCGGAATGGTGCGGACCTTGCAAAATGATCGGCCCATCACTTGAAGAAATCTCAGATGAGATGAGCAACGTGAAAATCGTTAAAGTGAATATTGATGAGAACAATGAAACAGCCATCAAATATGGTGTGCGTTCAATTCCAACAATGATCATGTTTAAAGATGGCGCGCCGGTAGACACAAAAGTTGGTGCAGCCCCTAAAAGCGATTTGGCTAAATGGATTGGCGCAAGCGTTTAATTCAAAACCAAATGACGAAGACAAGAAAGCCGGAGCTTGCTCCGGCTTTTCTTTGTTTTGGCTTTGAAAATTTTGAATTTGAAATGTTTATTGCGTCTCAGGCATTTCGAGACAGCGGAAATCTGCGGGTAGTCGATTTCCTTGGAAATCAATATGCACCACGTTGATGTTATGGCGTCTGCACCAAACCTGCACGCCAATGCTGGTAAATCCTATATCAACGGCTGCATATTCACGCATCGACAAGCCATTAGAGCGGCCTTGCAGCACATCTTCTGAACATTTGGCGCAAACGATAGGGTGCGTCAGGCTATATTTAAGCGCGGTGGTATCTGTCATGTCGCAAAGCCTTATCTAAAAAGCGAAAAAATTCAATATTTGAAGTGCGGTTGATAGAGTTTATCCCACGATGAAACCATTAGGCAAAAGAAAAGGGGCCACCTGTAAGTGACCCCCGTCCGCAAGAGGCGTGGAACGTTGCCCCAATGCGCTTTGGGCTTTCGCCCGTGCCAATGGCTATGCAGACCCAAAAGTCATGCAGATAATGAAGGCTGCTCCATCATCATACCCATATGGCTTTGCACATTGTGCCTCAAATACGTGACTGACATTGGATCACCTCCTCTCGTTTGTTTCAGATATTCATGAGAGTAGAGATTCTTTGTAGATTGGCAAGAGGGAGGTGTGTTTTGGCGTGATGAGAGCAATCTCTATTCAACTCAAAATTTATTTGCCTCAAATTGCATGGCCTCTATAACAAAGACGCATTCCAATAAAGCAATCGAACCGATGGTCGATGGGCTTGGATGAACAATGATGAGCACTGAAAGTTTCAATTAATGGCATCTAACGCTTCCGATCAAAAGACATTGCGCTTTGTGCGTACTGTTGTTGAGCACCTTGAATTGCCAATTCCCGTCTCGCTATGGAATGGCGATGTGCTGGGTGGGGCCGATGATTTTGATGCTCAAAAGACTTTGCATGTGCATGTGGCGTCCCCCCAAGCGGTGCGCACTGTTGCCCGTCATCCCTCTATTGATAGTTTGGTTGAACTTTGGGCTTCCAAGCAAGTTGATTTGATAAACGGCACCATTTTTGATGTCGCTGCCATGAACAAGCCATCGGGCTTGAAAGCGAAACTCAAGACCTTGCCAAAATGGGCTCTTGCTAAAGACCTGCCTTCCTTATTGCTGGGTGATCGCAATTACGAAGCCGCAGCTAGCAACCTTTCTGGTGACAACGCTCATGTGGGTGGCTCCAGCAAAAGCGCGATCCAGCATCATTATGATGTTTCCAACGGTTTTTATAAGCTCTTCCTTGATGATGCGATGTTGTACACATGCGCCTATTTCAAAGATTGGAACA
The DNA here is from genome assembly GCA_039973685.1 of Hyphomicrobiales bacterium. Lineage (NCBI taxonomy): Bacteria > Pseudomonadati > Pseudomonadota > Alphaproteobacteria > Hyphomicrobiales > Hyphomicrobiales bacterium. Next base: position 41,835 of record JBDWKL010000018.1, on the reverse strand, counting down.
ACACGCTTGAACAGGCGCAGTTTGATAAGCTGGACCATATTTGTAAAAAACTCCGCCTAAAGCCTGGCGACCGTTTGCTTGATATTGGGTGCGGTTGGGGTGCGATGCTTATTCATGCCGCCAAGCATTATGGCGCCACGGGGCATGGTGTTTCCTTGTCGCAAGAGCAGACCGAACTTGCCAGAAAGCGAATTGAGGAAGAAGGCTTGAGTGACAAGATTACCATTGAGATAAAGTCATACACCGAGCTTGATCAGCGCTTTGATAAGATTTCATCCATCGGCATGTTTGAGCATGTTGGCATTGAAAACTATGAAACTTATTTTTCAACGGTTGCGCGGCTGTTAGAACCGGGTGGAGTTTATCTGCATCACGCGATTACGCGGCGAAATAAAAAGGGCAAGCGCTTTAACAAAAAGAGCAAAGAGCATAAGGCGCTGGTTAAATACATCTTCCCCGGTGGAGAACTTGATCATATCGGTATGTCGCTCTCAAATTTGGAAGCACATGGTTTTGAAGTTCACGACGTGGAAAACCTGCGCGAACATTACGGGCGTACGTGCCGGATATGGGCAACGCGGTTGTGGGATCGGTTCGATGAAGCGATTACAGAAATTGGTGAGCCGAAAGCGCGGCTTTGGTTTTTATACATGGCTGGATGCGCGCTCGCCTTTGAACGCGGTGCAGTGCAAATCAACCAAACCGTTGCAACACGTCGCAAACGCAACAAAAATGTGATGCCACAGACACGCGACGATCTTTATAACTAGCCAAATTCACCGCCAATCAACAATGACGGGAACAAAGCGCTAGACAGCGCCATTCGTTCGTTTATGTCATGAGCACGAATTAAACGGAGCATCGACCATGCACAACAAAATCCCAGCAACTGTTTTCACAGGCTTCCTCGGTGCGGGAAAAACGACCATCATTCGCCAGCTTTTAGAACAAGCAAATGGCAAAAAGATCGCGCTTATCATCAATGAATTTGGTGACGTTGGCGTGGATGGTGAAGTGCTAAAAGGATGCGGCGACGAGGTTTGCTCCGAAGATGACATCGTTGAGCTGGCAAATGGTTGTATTTGTTGCACCGTGGCAGATGACTTTCTACCCACCATGTCGAAGCTTCTAGACCGTGAAACACCGCCAGATCACATCGTCATTGAAACATCGGGTCTGGCCCTGCCTCAGCCGCTGGTTAAAGCCTTTTCTTGGCCAACGATTAAAGAGCGCGTTTCTGTTGATGGCGTCATCACCATTGTGGATACACCGGCTGTTTCAGAAGGCCGTTTTGCTGCCAATGAAAAAGCGGTTGAAGCGCAACGTGCTGCCGATGAAAATCTTGATCATGAAAGCCCATTGCATGAGCTTTTTGAAGATCAACTCGTTTGCGCTGACATGGTGCTTCTCAATAAATCTGATTTGGTTGATGGCGATACGCTTTCTAAAGTCGAAGCAGACCTTCGTAAAGAAGTGCGCCCAGGTGTTTCTTTTATTGCGACCCACGAAGGGGCCATTGATGGTGGCATGTTGTTAGGTCTTGATAGTAAGGCGGAAGACGACATGGCAAACCGCCTCTCGCACCATGAAGCGGACCACGGGCACGAAGATCACGACCATGATGATTTCGAAAGCTTCGTGGTTGAAACAGGGACATTTGCAGATAAAGAAGCAGCTGTTGAGCAATTCACTAAGGTGATGCAAGACCACGATATTTTGCGCCTAAAAGGCTTCGTCTCGTTGGAAGGTGTCGCAGCCCGCCTCGTGGTGCAAGCCGTTGGCCCACGCGTGAATGCTCATTTTGATCGCCCTTGGAATGCGGGTGAAAAACAGGCAACATCCCTTGTTGTCATCAGTGAAAAAGGCATGGACGAAGCGGCGATCCGTTCAGCGCTTTCTGCGTAAATCTAAAAGACATTCAAAGCCAATTCAGCAGGTTGAAAATAGAGACATATGCATTTATTGGCAGCACAAGCAGGCGAGATTAGCGATGGTGATGAAGCCATCGACCTTGGTCAATCGCCTGCCGATGTGATTTTTCTGAGTGCGGCTGATACGGAAATAGTCGCTCTTTCAAAAGCAGGTGCGAACACGCCTTATTCATTACGGCTTGCCAATTTGATGCAGCTTAAACATCCAATGTCCGTGGATGTATATCTTGAAAAAACCTGCGGCAAAGCGAAGCTGATTGTCGCCCGTCTTTTAGGTGGTCGTGCTTATTGGTCTTATCTGGTGGATGAGCTGACAGCTTTTGCTAAAGCCAACAATATTCAACTCGCACTCTTGCCTGGTGATAATAAACTGGATGACGAACTCACCAGCCTCTCAACGGTGAACGAAGAAGATTTTCATGCGCTTTGGGGCTATTTGATTGAGGGTGGTCCAGCCAATGCATCGGGCTTTATCGGCTATATCGCGCATATGCTCGACCCCGAACGGCCAGAAGCAAACCCGCCCAAAGCGCTGTTGAAAGCAGGTTATTACTGGCCCGGTATCGCGCAACCCTCGCTGATTGATTTGGAAGCCACATGGATACCGAATGCACCGGTCGCCGTGGTCGTGTTCTACCGCGCGCTTTTAGAAGGCGGTAATGCAGCACCGATTGATGCGTTGATCCACGGGCTATGGAATGAAGACATCAACGCGCTGCCGATCTTCGTGCCAAGCTTAAAAGACCCGCTCGCCATGGCGCTACTTGATGAAGTGGTGCGCGAGGCAGAACCTTCGGTGATCCTCAATACAACGGGCTTTGCCGTCTCAAGTTATGATGGAAGCGAAAGCCTCAATCCGTTTGAAGAAGCGGATTGTCCTGTACTGCAAGTGGTGCTTTCTTCAAGCTCTAAGCAAGCGTGGGAAGATGATATTCAAGGCCTCTCCGCCCGTGATTTAGCTATGCATGTGGTGCTGCCAGAACTTGATGGCCGCATCATGAGCCGCGCGGTTTCGTTTAAGTCTGCCGCCCAATTTGATGAGCGAACACAAACCAATATTGTCACCTATGAGCCGCAGCAAGACCGCATTGCCTATGTCTCAAAACTAGCCAAGCACTGGGTAAAGCTTCGCAACGCTGAGAATAGTGAGCGCAAGGTTGCGATCATCCTAGCCAATTACCCAAACCGCGATGGACGCATTGGCAACGGCGTCGGCTATGACACGCCACAAAGCACGATTGAGATTTTAAAAGCGTTGGATGGCGAAGGTTATCAGGTTGAGGGTATTCCAGCTGACGGCACGACCTTGGTGCACCAGCTTTTAGACGGCACTACCAACGCAGAAACACGCGGGATCAGTACCGCGCAATTGTCCGTTGCAGACTATGAAACAGCCTTTGCAACGCTCCCGCAAAAATTGCGCGATGAAGTTCTGGAGCGCTGGGGCGAGCCATCCAAAGACCCTTTTGTAAAAGGCGGCGCATTTCAACTTGCACTGCAAATGCATGGTAATATCGCCGTCGGCATTCAGCCTGCCCGTGGCTATAATATCGACCCGAAAGAAACCTACCATTCACCAGATCTCGTACCGCCTCATGGCTATTTCGCGTTTTATATTTGGTTGCGTGAGCGGTTCGGCATTCATGCAGCAATTCATAATGGTAAGCACGGCAATCAAGAATGGCTTCCGGGTAAAGCGTTGGCCTTGTCTGAGGAATGTTACCCCGAGGCGGTCCTTGGTCCGTTGCCAAATCTCTATCCGTTCATCGTCAATGACCCGGGTGAGGGCACACAGGCAAAGCGTCGTTCTTCTGCTGTCATCATCGACCATCTCACCCCGCCGCTCACCCGCGCAGAGACTTATGGCCCGCTTAAAGACCTTGAGGCTTTGGTGGATGAATATTATCTCGCCAGCGGCCTTGATCCGCGCCGCCTGACGCTGTTGCGCAAACACATTCTTGATTTGGTGCGGGCTGAAAAACTCGACCTTGATGCTGGCATCTCAGATGACGATGGAGAAGATGACGCACTCCAAAAACTAGATGCCTACCTGTGCGATCTGAAAGAGGCGCAAATCCGCGATGGTTTGCATGTGCTGGGTCTCTCGCCTGAGGGTGAGCAGGAACGCGATTTATTAGTCGCACTCACTCGGGTGCCGCGCCGTTTGGGTGAGGGCGGTGATCAATCCCTGATCCGCGCTTTGGCTGGTGATTTGGGTTTTGATTTTGATCCGTTGGATTGTGATTTTTCAAACCAATGGGACGGTGAAAAACCATCTGTCTTGGCTGAGTTGGATGCTAGCCCATGGCGCAGTGTTGGTGACACGGTCGAGCGCTTGGAACTCTTGGCGCAAAAGCTTGTAACGTCGCATTCCACGTTGTCAGACTTGATCCAACAATCAGGCTCTGAGGATGAGCCGTTTTCTTCAACAACTGTCCTTGAAGCATTGGAAAGCACCATTCGCCCGAAACTCCAATCTTGCGGGCCTAATGAACTTGGTAATCTCGTCAAAGGTTTGAACGGTCAATTCGTTCCCGCTGGCCCTTCTGGTGCCCCAACACGTGGGCGGTTGGATGTGCTTCCGACAGGGCGCAATTTCTTTTCAATTGATAACCGAACCTTGCCAACGCCTGCAGCTTGGGCGCTTGGTGAGAAGTCAGCCTCTTTGCTCATTCAGCGCTATTTCCAAGACAATGGCGCATGGCCTAAGAGCTTTGGTTTGTCAGTCTGGGGCACATCCAATATGCGCACAGGCGGTGATGACATTGCGCAGGCTTTAGCCCTGATTGGGGTGAAGCCAAAATGGGACCCTGCAAGTTGGCGCGTGACAGGATTTGAGATTACCCCCCTTGCAAAACTTGGCCGACCACGCGTGGATGTCACCTTGCGCATATCTGGCTTTTTCCGTGATGCCTTTCCAGCGCAAATTGCTTTGTTTGATTCTGCCGTTCAAGCCGTCGCTGCCTTGGATGAAGAAGAAGCAGAAAACCCGCTTACAAAGAGCGAAAACCCAATTCGCATTTTCGGGTCAAAACCCGGTGCCTATGGCGCGGGGCTGCAGGCCTTGATTGACGAGAAAATCTGGGATGATCAAACCGATCTTGCCAATGCCTATATGGAATGGGGCGGTTATGCTTACGGCGCGAAGCTTAAGGGCGAGGCCAAGCATGATGATTTTAAAGCGCGTCTTTCAAGCATTGAAGCGGTGATCCATAACCAAGACAACCGCGAGCACGATCTTTTAGATAGCGATGATTATTATCAGTTTGAAGGCGGCATGACAGCAGCTGTGGAAACCACTTCTGGCAAGCGGCCAAAGGTTTATCACAACGACCATTCCCGCCCTGAGCGCCCTGTTATTCGCTCGTTAGAAGAAGAAATTGGCCGTGTCATGCGTTCGCGTGTTGCTAATCCAAAATGGATTAAGGGCGTTATGCGGCATGGCTATAAGGGTGCTTTTGAGATCGCTGCCACAGTTGATTATATGTTTGCTTTTGCAGCCACCACGGGGGCTGTGAAAGACCATCATTTTGATATGGCTTTTGATGCTTATATCGCTGATGAAGAAGTGCGTGCCTTTATCGAGGAAAATAACGCGCCTGCCCTCACCGAAATTTCAGAGCGTCTCAAGGAAGCAATTGATCGCGGCCTATGGACGCCGAAGCTAAATTCCGCCTATGGTTTGTTGGAGGAGATATCGACATGACCGAAAAGACCGAAGAAGAAATCAATGCACGCCATTCAGAAAAAATGGCCAAGAAGAAAGCCGCTCGCGACAAAATCCTAGCGACCAAAACGGAAGAGCGCGGCCTTGTGATCGTGCATACCGGCAAGGGCAAGGGAAAATCCACGGCAGCTTTCGGCATGGTATTCCGCTCTCTCGGTCATGGGTTTAACGTCGGTGTGGTCCAGTTCGTCAAAGGCGCATGGGAAACGGGCGAGCGCGATGTGCTTGAGAAGTTCCCTGACCAAATTACCATCAAAGCCATGGGCGAAGGCTTCACATGGGAAACGCAAGATCGCCAACGCGACATCGATTCTGCGCGCGCTGCATGGGAAGAAGCAAAGCTAATGATCGCCAATCCAGACATCAAAATGGTGCTCTGTGATGAGCTGAACATCGTGCTGCGCTACGATTATCTGCCGGTGGAAGAAGTGGTTGAGGTTTTGAAAAATAAACCAGAAGACAAACACGTCATCATCACAGGCCGTAACGCCAAGGATGAAATAATTGAAGTGGCTGATTTGGTGACTGAAATGGAACTGATCAAACACCCATTTAGAAGCGGCGTGAAAGCACAGGCAGGTGTTGAGTTTTAAAACTTCTTTTGTTGGAGTGGCTATTATTCGATGTGGCCTAACCGGGGTTGCGATTACCTTTGGATAGATACCCAAACAAGCTGGAGGATTTGAAAATTGTTAAAGCTATTTTTTACCGTACCATTCTGGTTTCTCGCATGGGGAACATTGTCAGTTGCCGCATCTGAAAATATTGTCGGCACATATAATGGTGTTATTACATCAGGTCGGGAAACTGCTGGGACTACTATTTTTTCTCTTTCTAACGCCAGAGAAATCAGCGGTGTATATAAATTCAAATATGACGGCGGAATTGAAACGGGTGAATTGACAAATTGCCAGCTTACGAACTTGAACCTTTATTGTATTTGGCATGATAGGTTTGGATCAGGCGATTTTAACGTAACATTTTCAGACGACTTTAGTTCATTTGATGGCAAGTGGTATGAAGCTGTTGGAGACTTTCAAAAATACGGACGAACCGCTGGCGAACGTTGGAGCGGCGAGAAGTCTTAGAACGATTGCTTTCGCGCCATTGCTATTGGTTCAAACCTTTGATCAACGCTTGAACATCCCACGCTGCAATATCTTTTTGAACGCTCGTTGCTTTCGATTTTTGCGTTCCAAGCTCAAGCAAGAGGTAATCGGTCTCTCCGCTTGGGAACGGATTGGCGAAATCCATTAATAGTGGCAAATGGTCGCCGTAAAAGAGTAACAAGAAGCGACCTTCTTGCGCGTCTAAATAGTCAACAACTTGCCCCAGCATAGCATCTGCGTTTTCAATATGCTTGCAATAGACATCCACAGCGCCCAACTCAGGAAAATCTGGAAGGCGGCCTTCATACCACGGGGCGTGATTTTCCATTGTTGTTATGAAAAAGAAGTCTTTTTTGTCATTTGCATCGAGTGCTTTTTTCGAGGTTGAAATAAGGTACTCACCCAACGCGTGATCGGATGTGTGTGGACCGTATGTTGCAAGCTCAGATAGGTCACCTTTCATCATTAGCTTTTCAAAGCCCATAGCTGGCATGGCCTTCTTACGTCCGAAAAACTTCTCCATAAATGGATGGATAAAAGTGGTGCGGTAGCCATTGTCGACTAAGCTTTGGGGAAGTGACAGAGAGCTAAAATCTGTGGTTTTAAAATAAGGGTAATATCGATCGAATCCGATATCCTCGACACTTAATCCCGTTAGAACAGCAAATTCAGTTCGCTGTGTGTATCCCCCAGAAAATGCGCTTTCAAAAAGCCCATACTGCAATGTCTCGCTTTTCAACCGATCAAGGTTTGGCAACGACACATTCTTTGCACCAAACCGTCTTAAGTCGCAAAAAGCTTCAGATTGGATGATGATTATTTGATCATAAATTGGTGCAGTTGGGGTTTTTGAGTGTTCTTTTTTAGCTTGAACGAGCGCGGATCTATCCGCGGCTAACCAATGGATAAAATAGCCCACAAATACGGTTAAAAGCCCATATTTGCGACAATCTTCTTGGATGTCTGGTCTTATGATAAAGCGACTAACCCAACCCTTCATCAATGGCTGTGTCAGCGGGATGAATGGGGCTGCTAAAATGGTTGCGATCATGCCAAAAGCGATGGCTCTCCAGTGCGAAACATCATGGCCTGCAAGCGGTGTTTCAAAGGTGGTCGTAAAAATAATCACGAAACCAGCAGACACAAATCCCAATAAGATGAGCTTGGCTAGCTTGGGCGTAATGTGAAACAATTCCGGATAGCGGAATACATCGATGTATAAAATACAATCGCTGAACACCAGCGGCTCTTGCAAAACACTGGTTTTCCCCAGCGATACTCGGTTGGCCAGCAGTACGACAGCTTGGGTGAAAACAAACGCATGTATACCGCGCCATGTCAGAGCAAAATCGATGAAGAATAAGCCGACAAATATCGTGAGCCGCATAAGGTAAGCGGGCAGGCTGGCGGCAAGCCATGGGCCTTTGGGTGAATGGAACCGCTCGATTAATGTCGCGCAGACAACGGTAAGGACAAGTAATAAAAGCAGTTGCATTGTTCCATCTAAAACGGTTAGTGGATATCGGCAAGGGCAAAATAAATAGATACGTGATTTTAAAGACCGACAAATCATATCAGCGGCATAAAACAGTTGAACAGATGAGGAGACCGGAAGTTCCGGCGATCCGTTGACCGATAACAAAAACAAGCGCACTTTTTTATTTCTGCAAGGACCGATGTCGCCGTTTTTTTCACGGCTGGCCGAACGATTACGCACAGAAGGTCATGATGCACATCGCATCAATTTAGGATTTGGCGATTGGTTGTTTTGGCGTTCTGGCGGTGCGCGTAACTTTCGTGGACGTTTAAAAAACTGGCCAAATTACCTTGAAGAGTTTCTCAAAGACAAAAACGTAACGGATATTATTCTACTGGGCGATTGTCGGCCTCATCACCGTGTTGCGATAGAAAAAGCGAGAGCGCTTGGTGTTGAAGTTACCGTTATTGAGCTTGGATATTTGCGACCAAATTGGTTGACGATTGAGCGCTATGGTATGAGTAGCTTGTCGCATTTTCCCAACGATCCAAAAAAGATTTTGGCGATTGCCAATCAAGTAGATGAAGTTGATGTGCCAGCGGCTGACCCCGACCGCTATTTTGCACGAATGGCCTTTTGGGATGTTTGTTATAAGCTCTCAACGGTGTTTTTTTTCTGGCTTTACCCGTTTTACAAGTTCCACTCTATCTATCATCCAATCCATGAATACTTTTTCTGGATCATGAGACTTTTTGGTGAGAAGAGAAGGAACAAGCAAGCAGATCATATCGTTGATGATGTGGTGGCGCACGCTCAAGAGAAGCCTTATTTCGTCTATGCTCTTCAATTGAATACCGACTATCAAATCAGATCGCATTCGCCTTTTGATGATCAAGAGCGCGCGCTTGATCTTGTCTTTCAGTCGTTCAAGCTGAATGCCGATGAAAATGCCCGCATCGTGGTAAAGCAACATCCGCTTGATGCAGGTGTCGTCAATTGGAGCCGTGTTGTGCCGCGTTTAGCGCGGGAAAACGGTGTTGAGGATAAAGTGGTGTTTGTCGATGGCGGCAATCTAGACTTGCTACTGGCAAACAGTCTCGGCTTGATTGTGGTCAATAGTACGGTTGGAACTTCAGCATTATCCTTAGGCGTGCCGTTTATAACGCTTGGTGCTGCGATTTTTGATGTCGAGGGTTTAAGTTTCCAAGGTTTTATTGATGACTTTTGGTCAAATCGAAAACCACCGGACCCTGAATTGTCTGCGGCATTTTTGAAAACCATCAAAGCGACGGTTCAAATTCCTGGCGGGTTTTATTCCAACCTAGCCATGGAGCAGGGTATTGAAGCAGCTACAGCCAAGCTTCTTGGCCGCGGGGTGAATGGGAGCGATGCTTACGAGTTGCTGCCGCCGCGATACAAGATCAAGGCAAGTGTGGAAGTGCCGTGGTTCTAGTAGAAGCCTTTTTTGCCTGTGATGCGTGTTACCGCACGTTCAGAACTCCAAAGTGCACATTCTAGATAGCCGCCTGAAAAATAATCGCCGCAAAATTCGATACCGTCACGTTGATCAACCAGTTCTAAGAAAGAGCGGGCTGCTGCATTATGCCCTGGCTTTGCTTGCGGCACAGATTGAGCATGGCGTTGAACGTGGCTGTGTTCAATCTGATTTTGAATGTCTGGAAAATGCTCTTGTAGCTCCGCGGCGACGGTGGCTGTGATTTCATCATCGCTTAGGGCTGTGAGTTTTTCACAAGCTGGATAGCAAATCCACGCTTGAAGGGCTGCCTTGCCAGTGGGGGCCATGTTTGGGTTTCGCTTTGCGCCATCGACACAAAAGCTTATCAATTTGTCATCTTCTTCTCGGAAAACATAAGACCAGACTTTTGTCTCTAAAGCGCGATCTAAAAACAGGGTTACGACCATCATCGGCGGATGGGAAATACTTTGTAAGAAGTCTTGTTCTGTAGCCCAGTCATCTGGAATAATCGCGGAAGTAGCACTTGGTGGCATGGCAAGAATTGTGTGATCTGCTTCGATGGTTTCACCACTAGCCGTTACAACACCGCCAACCTTCTCACCCTTCATAATCAGTGATGAAATAGGCGTGTTGTAGTGCACTGTAAGCTTGGCTGCCATTGCTTCATGAAACGCGGGCATACCGTGATTGAGCGATAGGTAATTGGTCGGGACAATAATACGCATCAACCGTAAAACCTGAAGATAGGACTGCTTCTCCTCGATCTGATCTGGTTCAACTAAGGAACCAACAGAAATGAGTGCGCGGGCATTATATTCCCACTCAAATTCATTTGGGACGAGTTCCTTCGCAGACTTTGCGTCGATATAATCATAATTGCCGACTGCATAAGGGTTGATTGGATGGCGCAACATCTGCCAACCACCCGAAAAAATCAGCCGTATATTGTCCCAGATAGAGCCGGACGCAATGTAAGGAAACCAGTGGTGGACGAGAAACGAGCCAGATTTTTTCCTTTTGTCGAAAAAGCGGGTCGGTCCATTGATCATGTGTAGGTCTTTGTGCAAACCACAATCGCGCAACAAAGAACGGGCGCGTTTATAGTTGGAATGAAAGTACTGCGTTCCCACATCGAACAGGTCATCAGACTGCGGACGTTTCGCAATTTTTGCACGCCCACCAGCACGGTCTGTTGCTTCTAAAACTTCAACCTCATGGCCAAGTTTTGTGAGCCACGTGGCGGCCGCCAAACCTGAAGCTCCAGCGCCTGCAATGATAATTTTCATATAACCACAACCCACAAACAATGGATGATTGTAAACCAGCGCCCTGCGCATTCATCTACCCTTATAGGCGCAGTTCGTTGAATATGCTAACTGTGCCGCATCATTGTTTTATACCGCATCGAGTAATTATGAAAAACACACAGATAATTGCCATTACAGGTGCCAGCGCAGGTCTTGGCAAAGCGCTGGCTCTGAGCTATGCCGGTGAAGGAACACAGTTATTCCTCTCCGCTCGCAATGAGAAACGCTTGGAAGAGGTGGCTGCGCTTTGTCGTGACAAAGGCGCTGAGGCTCATGTGCAAACTGTTGATGTATGCGACGTATCAGCGGTTGAGAACTGGTTAGCATCAATTGCAGCTTATGGTCCGATTAATCTGGTTGTCGCCAATGCGGGCATCATGATGACCAACGATGAGATGGGCGAAGATAAGTCGATTGAAATTGCTCATCAGCAGGTCGATACAAACATGAAAGCAGTGATGACACTGACCTTTGCTGCAGAACGGATCATGCGCGGCCAAGATAAATTTGAAAACGGTACCCGTGGACAAATCGGTATTGTCGCTTCTTTATCGGCCATTCAACCCATTGGAGGCATTGCTGCCTATAGCGCCTCAAAAGCAGGCGTTAAAGCCTTCGGCGAGGCGATGGGAGAGCACCTAGCAAAACGCGATATCGAAGTAAGCGTGGTCTGCCCAGGATACATCAAAACAGACATGATAACCCGCTCGCGCAGTTTTCGGCCTTTCACCATGACAGCCGAACAAGCAGCGGCCAAAACCAAACACGCCTTCGACCGCTTAAAGCCCTACGCCGCTTTTCCACTCGTTCTCGTCTTAATCACGGCACCCGCACGATTGTTGCCAACAAGATTACGCAGGCTCGCTACGGCGGCATTTGGATTTAAGAAATTGGGGTGATTAGGGTGAGAGGGTGGTTTGTTCTTCGGTGGCAGAAGATGTTGCCATTCCCAATAAAAACGCACCACATCCAACTAACGTTGTCCCTGCTGACAGAAGTAAGAGCTTGGCGTATTTGTGCTCCAGTCCGGTCATTGGGTTGATGATATCTGTGTAGCCTGATGACTCTGTAAAATAGAGTGTTGCTGCAATCATCGCGCTGGCGAATGAAGCGAGGTAGCTCCAAACCGGAATGTCTGTGCGGCCCATCCAGAGGGAGAAGAAAATCACAGGGGCTAAGAACATCGAGGCGGTGCCAGAAACGGCCACGGCTGAGAACAAATCTTTCGAGCCGAAGAACACCATCAACAATCCGCCGATTAAAAAGACGACCATGGCGATGCGCCCGTTTTGAATGGTCTCTTTGCCAAGCCCCATATTCACGATTGTCAATTTCGCTGTGCTGGAAAAGGTTGAATCCAATGTGGACATGCAGGAGATGACAAGCGCGATGTTGAACAAGACAAGCGGCCATTCGCCAATCAATCGTCCAAGCGAAGATGTGAAATTCTCATCAGCCAATTTTTCAAGCCCTGCCCAAACGCCGATGAGGCCGAAGGCTAAGATGCATAAAACAGAAATCCAACCAGCATGATAAAAACTTGCCAAGGTGGTTTTACGGTCAGCGATAAAGCCGCGATCCATCATAACGGGATCATGCAGCGGGTAACTCCAAACCTGCAAGAAGGCGACGGCGAGCAAAATCCAACCTGGGTTATCAACATCAGGAGTGGAGGCATAAACGGCGCTCATATCAAGCGAACCAGTTGAGAAGACGAAGCCCAATAAAACACCCAAAACGGCAATGAAAAAGACCATTTGAAAAACGTCAGTTTTAAGTGATGCATTGAGGCCGCCCATGACTGAATAACCAAGAGCGACACCACCGACAATTAAGATGGACGCTGTGTAAGCAGCGCTGCCGTCGACGCCAAACAACAGCCCGATGACCAGCAAGTTGGCGAAGATTTCAGACACCAGTCTAACGCCCACAACGAAGTTGTAGCTTGTGGTGCCAGCAACGCCGAACCTATCGCTTAAAAAGGCTTGCACACTGTCATAACCGTGACGGAAACGAAGGCTTCGAATAATCCAAGCACCCGTCAGGAATGAGAGGTAGTAAGCGGCATAAGCAAGTGCGCCGCCGATGCCGTAAAAGTACCCAAGAATTACCGCGTTCATGATGGAGCGGGCGAAAATCCAAGTGGTAACTTGCGAGAAGGTGAGTGTCCAAAGGCCAGGAATTTTTGCGGAGAGTTCGCTACCATCACTATGCCCTTTAAAGAAGGAGGCGATGCTGCGGGCTTTTGGGCTGAGGTAGAAACTGGCGAGAGAAATGATCGATGTAACAGCGATCAAGGTAATAAGCTGCGGGGACACGGTGTCTCAATTTTTTGCGAAAGAACGGTTGTGTTCTCATGCGGCTTTATGTTGCGCCGCACAAGTCTTTTTACTTCACAAATTTGAGAATGCACTCAATTGTCTTTGATGAGCTTTATTTTCCAAATCCGCCGCCGCCCGGTGTCAGCATTTCATAGACGTCACCTGCTTCAAGCGCGCATTCATCGTTGCCTTTAAGCTCCACCCGTTCACCGCTCATGCGCAGCACACGGTTTTCGCCGATGGCACCTTTTTCACCACCTGCAACACCGTGAGGTTGGGTAACGCGGTGGCAGCATAGGGTGGTGACGATGACGGGTTCTAGGAAACGGATCTGTCGCTTAATCCCTTCGCCGCCGTGCCATTTTCCGCCGCCACCTGAACCGTTGCGGATTGAAAACTCTTCAACGCGCACGGGAAAGCGTTTTTCTAACACTTCAGGGTCGGTCATGCGCGTGTTGGTCATATGAATTTGGATGGCATCTGTGCCATCAAACCCTTCGCCCGCACCTGAGCCACCGCATATGGTCTCATAATTTTGGAAGTGATCATTACCCCAGACGAAATTGTTCATCGTGCCTTGTGAGCCCGCAATCACGCCGAGTGCCCCAAGCAGACAATCGCAGATTGATTGGCTGACCTCTGTGTTGCCTGCGATAACGGCTGCAGGGTATTGCGGGTTAATCATGGAGCCTTCGGGGGCGACGATTTTGAGGGGTTTTAAGCAGCCTTCATTAAGAGGAATATCTTTGCCCGTGAGCAAGCGGAAGACATAAAGCACCACCGCTGTGCAAACAGCACTTGGCGCGTTGTAATTGCCTACGTCTTGGCTGGAGGTTCCCGTAAAGTCGATGGTCGCTTCGCGGGCCTGCTGGTCAACGCTGATCTTAACTTTGATCTCTTGCCCTTCATCCAGCGGATAAGTGAAAGAGCTATCTTTCAAGCGGCCAATCACTTCGCGAACAGATGCTTCCGCGTTGGCTTGAACGTGGCCCATATAAGCGAGAACGACATCAAGGCCGAAGGTGTCCATCATGCGGTGCACTTCACGGATGCCCGTTGAATTGGCCGCAATTTGAGCTTCTAAATCGGCCATATTTTCTTCAATGTTGCGGCATGGATATTTGCCAGAGGCAAGCAGGGCGCGCGTCTCACTCTCGCGCAAAGTGCCGCCATCAACCAGCCTGAAATTGTCGATCACGACGCCTTCTTCTTCGATATGTTTGCTGTCTGGTGGCGCAGAGCCAGGCGTGCGTCCACCAATGTCTGCGTGGTGGCCGCGGGAGCCGACGTAAAACAAGATCGTCTCACCTTGTTTGTCGAAGACGGGGGTAATCACGGTGACATCTGGAAGGTGTGTGCCGCCATTATAAGGGTTGTTCAGCATGAAGCTGTCACCCGGTTTAATTTGCCCTTCATTAAGCCGCGCCACGGTGCGCACGCTTTCACCCATTGAGCCTAAGTGTACTGGCACATGCGGCGCATTGGCGACCAAGCCGCCGGTGCTATCAAATAGGGCGCAGGAGAAATCGAAGCGTTCTTTGATGTTTACAGAATAAGCGGTGTTGGCAAGCGTCGCGCCCATTTGTTCTGCAATCGACATGAAGAGATTGTTGAACACTTCAAGCATGATCGGGTCAGCATCTGTGCCCATTGCGGTCATGCGCTTGGCTGCGATAAAGCGCTCGAGAATGAGATTGCCATGAGCATCAATCGTGCCCTGCCAACCTGGTTCAATCATATTGGTGCCGGTTGGTTCCACGATGATAGCAGGACCTTTGACGACGGCACCTGCCGCGAGGGTTTCGCGGTCAATCATTGGAATGTTTTGCAATGCCCCTTCAAGGTGAACAGGGACATTTGTTGGTGCGCTCTCGTCTTTGGTCTGGGTGATATTATTAGCATCCGATACATCGCCCGCACGGCCAACGGCTTCTGCACTTAGCATGTCAAAAATCAAAGCGCGGTCTGGTGATGAAAAACCAAAGCGAGCTTTATGGGCACCGTCAAAACTCTTCGACATGGCCGCCGTATCGCTAAACGGCACCTCAAGAGTTTGGTGGGAGCCTTGATAGCGCAAATGGGCGCGTGTGATGACCTTGATGCCGTCTTCGCCAATACCTTGCTCGGTTACTTCCTTAGTGACAGCTTTTGAAAGGCGGGAGAGCATCTCGCGGGCACCGTCTAGTGCATTAAGCGGTTGCTCATATTGCTCTTCTTTTATCGCACGAATATCGGCAAGGCCCATACCAAAAGCAGATAGAACGCCTGCGAACGGATGAATGAACACACTCTTCATGCCAAGCGTGTCAGCGATAAGACAGGCGTGTTGTCCACCCGCACCACCAAAACAATTGAGCGTATATTGAGTGACGTCATAGCCACGTTGGACCGAGATTTTCTTAATCGCGTTCGCCATATTTTCCACGGCGATTTTCAAGAAACCTTCAGCCGTCTCTTCAGGAGACAAGGGCGCATTGCCTGTGGCATCGGCCACCTCTTGTGCAATGGCCACGAACTTTTCACGCACAACATCGGTATCTAGTTTTTCGTCCGCATTAGGGCCAAAGACGGCAGGGAAATAGTCAGCGTTTAATTTGCCCAAAAGCACATTGCAATCGGTCACTGTTAGCGGTCCACCACGGCGGTAGCATGCAGGGCCGGGATTTGCGCCAGCGCTTTCTGGGCCTACTTGGTAGCGGCCATCTTGGAAGGTGAGGACAGACCCACCTCCGGCAGCAACGGTATGAATATTCATCATTGGCGCGCGCATACGAACGCCTGCAACCTCGGTTTCAAACGAGCGTTCATATTCGCCTGCATAGTGACAAACATCGGTTGATGTGCCGCCCATGTCAAAACCGATGAGCTTGTCGAAACCTGCTTGTTCTGCTGTCTTCACCATGCCAACAACGCCACCAGCTGGGCCAGACAGAATGCTATCTTTTCCTTGGAACAAATTTGCGTCCGTTAGCCCGCCATTTGATTGCATAAAGAAGATACGTTCACACGCACCGCCTTTTACATCCAAAGCGGTTGCCACTTGGTCGATATAGCGACGTAGAATAGGCGAGAGATAGGCATCCACCACCGTGGTATCACCGCGCCCGATGAGCTTGATCAGCTTGGATGTTTCATGGCTTGTCGAAATCTGCGTGAAGCCGATTTCTTTTGCAACATCTGCAACCTGCAATTCATGATCTGGATTGAGGTAAGAGTGCATGAAGGCAATCGCAACACCGCGCAGGCCCTTATCATAGGCGCGTTGCAGGTGTTGACGCGCAACATCGAGATCAAGCTCGGTTACAACCTCGCCATCCGCATTCAATCGTTCTGGTACTTCTTGCACATCGGTATAAAGAAGCTCTGGCAATTGGATGTTTAGATCGAAGAGCTTTGGTCGGTTTTGGTAGCCAATGCGCAACAGATCGCCAAAGCCTTGCGTGATGAGCAGGAGGGTCGGATCGCCCTTGCGTTCCAACAGAGCATTGGTGGCAACAGTCGTTCCCATTTTAACGGCATTTATGCTGTGCGGCGGCAAGGGGGCATCTTGGGAAAGACCCATAAGATCGCGCACACCTTGCACGGCTGCATCTTTATATTGCTCAGGGTTCTCAGAAAGAAGCTTGTGAGTAATTAATTCCCCGTCAGGTCTTTTGGCCACCACATCTGTGAATGTGCCACCACGATCTACCCAAAATTGCCACATCGGACATAACTCCTTCATTCGCCGACAAGGTTGCGGCGGTATTCATTTTAAAACTTATAGATACAAAACGACTTAGATCAACTTACTCAATAAAATAGTGAGGGGAGCCAAAGTGCGATTTGTGGGAACGCTAATAGCAGTGCGATCATGGCGAACATGGTGCCGACAAAAGGCAAGGCACCCTTCATGACATCCAGCATCTCACCTTTTCCGCGCACGGCCTGCACAACATAAAGGTTGATGCCGATTGGTGGGGTGATCAGCGCAGTTTCCAAAAGAACCATCAACAAGACACCAAACCATACCGGATCATAACCAAGGGCAACGACGATGGGCGTGATCAATGGCGCTGTGACGAGCAGCATGGAGAGTGTCTCCATGAAGCAGCCGAGGAATATCAACAGCGCGACAATGAGTAGCAGCGTTTGAAAGGGTGATAGCCCAAGGCCGGTCACAAAATCTGCCAGTGCTTGTGTCAGCCCGATCACTGAAAGCACGAAATTTAAGAACACGGCGGCCAAGATAATCAACATGATCATCGAGGTCGTACGCATGGTGCCCTCAACCGCTGCTCGCAACATAGGGATCGTCAGTTTGCCATTGAAGGCTGCAAGGATCATCGCGGCAACAACGCCAAGTGATGCAGCTTCTGTCGGTGTTGCAATGCCTGCATAGATAGAGCCAACGACTACTAAGAAGATGCCAATTGGCGGAACGAGGGAAGGGAGTGCTCCAAAGCGTGTTGCCCAGTCAGCATTGACCGTTTCACCGCCCCAGCCTGTTTTGATTTTGCATAGGATGACCACAGTCACCATAAAGAGAAGAGCCAGCAAGAAACCCGGAATGAAGCCTGCTAGATAAAGCTCTGGTACTGAGGTGTCCGTTAGAAGACCATAAAGAATAAGGTTGATGGAGGGCGGAATGAGAATGCCAAGGGTGCCGCCTGCTGCAATTGTGCCAAGGAAAAGCTGCTCGTTATAGCCGCGTTTTTCAATTTGTGGAATTGCGATGGTGCCGATGGTGGCAGCCGTTGCAACTGAAGAGCCAGAGGTTGCCGCAAACAAGGCTGACGAACCAATGTTGGAATGCATCAAGCCACCTGGCAACCAGCCAAGCCATTTCACGATGCCTTCATACATGCGCTCTGTGATGCCTGCGCGAAGGAGGATCTCGCCGAGCAGTACGAACATTGGGATAGCAACCAGCAGGAAGTCCGTGCCTGTTTGCCAAACCATATCGCCAAGGGCGCGGTGAAGCGGCATGGGTGTATCTAAAAATTGCAGGGTTAAACCAAGCCAGCCAAGCGAGGCGGCAATTGGTACGGCGAAAGCAATGAGGGCGACGAGTATGAGAAGTGGTTTAGTGACCATTAGATTGTCTCCTCTTCCACTTGCTCATCAAGCGTTTTTGCCCCGATCAGTGCTTCTGCTCCTTTGATGTCACGTTTTATAAGCGCGATGACCGCTGTTAAGATCAATAAAACAGAGCAGAACACGAAATAGATCCAGCCAAATAGCCACGGGATTTGCGGGTATTTTAGTGGTGTTCTAAGCGGAGTTATGGAGTGGGAGTTATGTGTCAGCGTATCTGCCACCAACTGCCAAGACATAACGGTGATAACACCAGCAAAGCTTGCAAGAAGAATGATGCCAACAAAGTCAGCGATTAATTTCAACCAAGCTGGAAATAGATTGTAGGCTGCATCAACGCGAATGTGAGCGCGCTGGAAAAGAGCGTATGCCAGACCAAAGGTGGTTGCGATGCCGAAGGCGTAGCCAGATAGTTCGTCTGCACCGCCAATGCTGACATTGAAAACCTTGCGTAAGAAGACCTCGAGGGTGACCAGCAGGGCTGACAAAATAATGAGGCCGCCACCGATCCAAACCAATACATGGCTAAATTTTTCAGACAGGTTGAGGAGCTTGGTCATCGGGTACTCATGAGGTTTTTATTGGATTGCGCGATTTTTAAAAAAGGTCGGCGACAATGCCGCCGACCCAGTTCGTCGGTAAGAGATTACTTGGCTTTCGCTTCAAGACCAAGGATGGAGCCGACAGTTTTGTTCCAGTTTGCAGCGCACTCTTCGCCACAGCGTTCTGCCCAACGAGCAAGGATCACGTCGTTGGCGACTTTGTCACGTACTGCCAAATCAGCAGCTGTTGGCTCAACCAATTTCATTGCACCTGGTTCGCCAATGTCACATTTGCCGCCTGTAATGCATGAAATTGCAACTTCGTCTTCTGTCGCTGTTTCTGCCCACATGCGGTCGTTCAAAGCAGAAATTTCTGTTTCTAACGTTGCTTTTTGTGCGTCAGACAATTTGTTCCACTTGTCCAAGTTCATCGCACCAAAGGCAAGACCCCAACCAACGCGTAAGGTGTAAGCATGGGTTGCAACTTGGTGCCATTTTGCTTTGTAAGCAGACATGGTGCCCGTGATGCCGCAATCAACAACGCCTTTTTCTAGCGCTGGGATAACTTCGGCAAATGGTACGGTTACAGATGTACCACCGACGCCTTCAACAAAGTCGCCAAGTGTTGTTGAGTAAACGCGGATTTTCTTACCCTTAAGGTCAGCAAGCCCTGCAACTTCTGCGTTGCACCATAGTGTTTGACTTGGGAACGGGTAGAGCATCATCAGCTTAGCGTTGTAGATTTCTTGGAAGGATTTTTCCAAGGTTGGATAATAAGCGTCAGCCACTTTGCGCTGTGTTGCGATGTCTTGCGTTACAGCGGATAGGTCACCACCTTCAAAGATTGCGTTTTCAGCAGCCACATAGCCTGGCAAACCAAAGGCAAAATCAAACACGCCGTTTTTCACAAGGCGCATAATTTCAAAGCCCTTAAGGCCAAGTTCTGTTTGTGGTTTGATGTCGCCAATGATGGAGCCGCCACTTGCTTCGGAAATTTTCTCATTCCAAAACGGGCCTTCATGTTTTTGGTAGTTTGTAAGGCTACCCCATGTGCCAACGGCTTTGATGGTGGCAGGCTTATCAGCGGCCCCAACGCTCGTTGCTGCAAAGGCCAACGCCGTTGCTGCTAGTAGTGTTTTCATCGCGTATTTCATTTTTTTCTCCCTTGTTAAATGGTATTTTGACGTGTCGTTTATTGAAATGATGTCATGCCTGTAATCGGCGAAATGCGTTCGCTGGACGCAATGTCGGTTACCAGCATGTGGCCCGGTGCATGGGTGATGGATAAATGTGGTTTGGCTTTTTCAATCGCTGCTTGCGGTGTTACGCCACACGCCCAAAAGACGGGCACTTCATCATCCATGACAGTGACGGGATCGCCGTAGTCTGGTTTTTGTAAATCAGCAATTCCGATTGCGTCAGGATCGCCCCAATAGATAGGCGTGCCGTGTGCGTGCGGATATTGAGCGCAAAGATCGAAAATTGCGGGAATTTGATCCTTCTTATAAGGGCGCATTGTAACCACGAGAGGGCCATTGAAAATGCCACTTTTAACGGTCTCAATTCCGCATTTGAACATTGGTACATTTTGACCTTCGCTAATATGGCGCACGCCAAAGCCATCACGAATGAGGGCTTCTTCAAAAGTGAAGGAACAGCCAAGGACAAAAGTTACAAGATCATCGCTCCAAAGGTCATCAATAGTGTTCAGCTCACTATCCAGTATCCCATCACGATAAACGCGGTAACGCGGTACATCAAAGCGAATGTCAATGTTGGAGCCAAGACTTGGAATGCTCGCGTCACCCGGTTTTGAAAGACCAATAAGCGGGCAAGGCTTTGGATTATTCAGGCAAAATTGCAAAAAATCAGATGCGTATTGCTGGGGCAATACCACGACATTACCTTGCAAATGATCAGGCGCTTGGCCTGCCGTTTGCCCATTAAAGTCGCCAGCACGAACCAGTGCACGCAGTTCCAAACCATTGCTTGTTTGTATCGCCAAATCCATCAAGACGTCTCCCTATAAACAAAGGAAACAATGGTTTTGAAATAAAATCAAATCGAATAAATTTGTGAATTTCAATAAAATATTTTTATGAATAGCTCTCTAAAAACACAAGTGCTCCGTCTGTGATGTCGGCTAAAAGAGTGCTCAACGGTGAACCTGAAACATAAGAAGCGGTGAACGTGAGAGGCGGCAAATTTTCTGGGGTATCAAGTTCCACAAGTTGATTATTGTCCAGCTCATCTGTGATTACCGCGCGGGGAATGGCACAAATTCCCATGCCTGATACGGCCAACCTTATGATGGCTCCAAGCGATGTTGATGTGGTCATTTTGGGTTGTTGTTTGTCGCTTGTTAAAAGCTCTTTGATTTGGCGACTTGGTTTGGTGTTGGTTGAGAACGTTAGAACAGGCTCATTGGCGATGTTTTCAAGCGACCAACGCTTATGTTTCTTCGCCAAGTTTGGTTCTGCTGCAAACACCATATCATAGGCGCAGACTTCATGATTGGTAATGCTGACCTCTGCCACTGGGCCCATCAAAAAGGCAAGGTCAATCTCGCGGGCAACCAGCGCGTTTCTTAAGTTATCGGTAGAATCCACCCGAAGATCGAAGGAAAGTCCCGCCCGTTGCTGGCTAAAGGTGCTCATAAATTCTGGCAGCCATGTCGATACAATTGTCTCCGATGAGCCAACTCGTATGGTCTGTTCTATATTGGCTGTTTGAATGAAGGCGCTTAAAATATCTTGCTCAAGGTTCATAAACCGCTCGGCATAATTAAATAGTTTACGACCGGCAGGTGTCAGCTCCGCATTGCGGGTTTCGCGTATGAATAACTCCGTGCCGATATCTTGTTCAAGCACCTGTATGCGGGCAGAAATGGCGGGTTGCGTCAAATTGAGTTTTTCCGACGCTGCGCGAAAACTGCCAAGATTTGCTATCCAATAAAATGTATCAAGATTTCGAACCTTCAAGATGGGCTCCCTGTATCCAATTCAATAAAATTGATTGATCAATATACATAGTAATAAATCATTTTTATCTAATTGGGCAAAGTTTATAATACTGGCTTTGGTATTGAGTGGGATCGGATTTAAGCGGAAGGTTATTCCAGCAATCGGCAACAGATAAGTTGATCTCAAAAATTGATTTATTATAATCGCCCTGATTTTTAAGCGGGCTGCCTGACTCATGATGAGTTTGAGGTGTGGCTACAAACCGAAATAGAAAGTACTACCATGACGAATGATCGTTCTACTGAATTGGGCTTGTTTTCCCTCCGTTTGACTATTTTCATCCTAATGATTGTCTGGGCCGGACTAAAAATTATTGCTCCCGGTTCTTACGCGGGTGCAGGTGATAATCCGGGTGTTTTCCAAAATTTCTATGGTGTTAGTGTTGGCGCCCAGATTGTTTTGATACTAGGCATCGCACAAGTCCTCTTCCTTCTCGCCTATTTAGCTGGCCTGTTTAAAACCATCACAGTCGGTGGTGTGATGTTGATGAACCTTTCATCAATGATTGTTTCAGCCCCTAAATTTCTCGCCCCTTTTGCAGACAAACCTAACCTTTTATTCCTTACGTCGGTGACAGTGTTTGGCGCGTCACTTGCTCATTTTCTAATGCGCAAAAACGATACGTTCCTATCCTTTGGAAAATAGACTGTCGACATTGAACCGATGGCGAATTTGTCTTGCCGTCGGTTTTATTCAATCAGGCTAATTTACTGCTTGACCGGCGGTTTTTACACTCCTAACGTCCCTCCGAAATTATGGTCTTGGAGGGGCATTTAAATGAGCACTGTCGTTGAATCTTGGAACGAGTGGGATCCACTCAAACACGTTATTGTTGGCCGTGCAGATGGATGTTGTATCCCGCCGCCAGAACCAGCCTTAGACGCTAAAGTTCCTGAAGACAGCGACATGCGTGGCCAGTTTGGCCCGCGCCCGCAAGAAACAGTCGACCGCGCCAATGAGTTGCTCGATAATTTCGCCGCTATGCTTCAAAAGCGCGGTGTGATTGTTGATCGCCCAACACCGCTTGATTTCAATCAACGCTCAGCAACACCCGATTGGGAAACCGAAACCATGTTCGGTTGTATGCCGCCCCGTGATGTTTTGTTGACTGTTGGTAAAGAGATGTTGGAAGCGACAATGTCTTATCGTTGTCGGTGGTTTGAGTATCTTTGTTACCGCCCGCTTTTGCAGCGTTATTACGATGAAGACCCAAAGATGCGCCACGAGTCTGCGCCAAAACCACGCCTAACAGACGAAGACTATCGCCCTGATTATCTGTCAGAGAAAATCGGTGTTGAAAAACGTCTGGAATGGACCGCTGAGAAGTTTTTCGTCACCACAGAAGAAGAGCCGCTTTTTGATGCAGCCGACGTTTTGCGTTTCGGCAAGGATTTGATTGTTCAACATGGCTTCACGACAAACCTAAAAGGCATTGATTGGCTACAACGCCACTTCCCAGACCATCGTGTTCATGCGGTGAATTTTCCAGGTGATCCTTACCCAATTCACATTGATGCGACCTTCACGCCTATCAAGCCGGGTCTCATCATCAACAATCCAGATCGCCGTTTGCCGGATGATCAACGTGCTTTGTTTGAGAAGAATGGATGGGAGATCGTGGATAGTGCGCGCCCAGCCCACAACACACCGCCGCCACTTTGTTATTCTTCCACTTGGCTCTCCATGAATGTCTTGGTGCTTGACCCTAAAACGGTTTGCGTTGAAGCCAGTGAAGTGCACCAGATGGACCAACTTGATAAGCTTGGTATGGAAGTTATCCCCGTTGATATGCGCGATGCATATGCCTTTGGCGGCGGTTTGCATTGTTGTACAGCGGATGTTCTTCGTGAAGGCACATGTGAGGACTATCTTCCAAAACAATAACGTTATAGAACAGGGCGATGGGTGGTTATTTAGCAAAATTTACTGGTAAAAAATTTCTTGTCCTTGGGGCAGGGTCCATCGCCTCCACTTTTTTGCCGATGTTACTGCGGCATATTGATATTGATAAAGAAAAAATCGTTGTTCTGTCTGAAGCGCATATATATGGCCATGCGCTTGAAGAGCTGGGTATCGCCCAAGAAAACATTCGTTTAACGCCAGATACATTTGAACAAGTGTTCACTGAACGATTGAGTGCTGGTGACATGGTGCTCAATTTAACGGGCGGTGTGTCCGCGATTGATTTGGTGACATATTGCCTCAATAACGCGATCAACTATCTCGATACCAGCAATGAACGCTGGGAGCATGGCGCGCTTAATAATGATGCGGGCGACTACTCACAGCAATGGAACAAGATGATTGGGATGCGTCCTAATCTGCCTCAAAACGCCACGGCTTTAGTGAGCCATGGCGCCAATCCGGGCATCGTCAACCATTTTGCGAAACAAGCGGTTGAAGATTTGGCCCGTGCTAATGGTTTATGGCCTGATGGAGATCACAACGCGGTTGATTGGGCAGACCTTGCCCAAAAACTTGGCGTGCGAACTTTGCATATTTCCGAGCGAGATACGCAGACCACGAAGATTGAAGAAGGGGCGGGTGATTTCTTCAATACATGGTCAATCGAAGGGCTTTTAGAAGAAGCAGAATCGACCCCTTATTTTGCTTGGGGTAGCCACGAAGAACTGTTCGACGATTTGTTCTCACGTCGTGATCCTGTTTCCATGATTGCAGCAAAACCGGCCTTGGCGAAAGATTGCCATTTAACAAGCTGGCTCCCAGGGCATGGTTGTTTTGAAGCACACCTCATTCCCCATGAAGAAACATTCAGTATTGCTGAACTCTTCAGTGATCCTGATGGCACTGGCTATCAACCAACAGTTTTGTTTGCTTATCGCCCTTGCGACCTTGCTTATGGCCGTCTTCAACAAGATTATAGCAAGAAGAAACCGCGCGTTCTAATTGATGAAATTGCTGACGGCATTGATGAACTGGGCATCCTCGTTTTGCGCGAAGGGACCGAGGAAGTTTACTGGTATGGATCAACCCTAGATGTGCATGAAGCACGTTCCATGGTGCCTTTCACCAATGCGACGAGCTTGCAGGTAGCTGCTGGTGTGTTGGGTGGCCTTGTCTGGCTTTTAAACAATCCGCCGCATGGGTTGGTGTCTGCGGAAATGACAGATCATCACCAAGTACTAGAGGCAGCACGCCCCTATCTCGGGCGCTTAGAAGGTGTCTATGGCCAATGGGATCATGCGCCTAAAAAATGGCTCATGCGCGATTTGATGAAGCGTATGAAGGAAAGCGCTTAGCAAGATAGAGCCTCCCTTTCAATTTTGCCCACACATTGCAGGCGTTAATCCCAGCTTCCTGTTGCCCCGCCCCCATAGTCAGCGTCACCACCGCCGTATTCACCACGCTGTCCATAGACTGCGAGAATTGTGAATATCACAGTAATGGGCACGATTATAACGAATACAAGAAGCAGGCCTATGGCTCTAAGGGTTTCAATGCCGCTATGCGTTTGGGCGTGAACATAGCCGTAGGTGGCGATGCCGATAAGTTTGATTGCAATATAGATTGCGAGTGTGATGAGGAATTCAATGTGATTGAAGCCTCCAAACCAGTAGATGGCCAGCAAGCCTAAGGAAAGCCCACCAACACCACCTGCGCATACTTTGGTTGTGTGGTTTTCGCGTTCGCCTATGGAGATGATCATGAGGTAAAACAAGCTGCCAGCAATAAGCATTAATACAAGTACAGAGAGTATGATTTTTTGCTGACTGATAAGGAATTTCAAGTCCGTGCGGGCAAGTTTATCAAGGCTGATAACCCCTTGTTTAATGCCTTCTGAAAACGCCCCTTTTTTAAAATGAGGAATTATTGTTTGATCCATAATAGCTTGAGCGTGGTCGTCATAAAGAAAACCCCAGCCGCTACCAAATTGGATGCGAGCAACTTTGTCATTTTCGGAAATTAGGAGTAAAACGCCGTAGTTATGGGCTTTGTGGCCAATGCCCCAATGTTTAAATAATACTCGGGAATATTTCTCGATGCCCAGATATTCGCCGTCTGTATAGGTGAGTAAGCTGTCAATCGTGGCCACGATTATCGGGATTTTATACTCATCTTGAAGTCGTTGCGCGGTTTGCTGAATTTCTATTTTATCCGCGATTGAAATCATATCGACGGTATCGGCGATAAACTCACCAATAGCAGGGCGTTCCGGCACAAGCAGAGCTTTGGCTGGTATAGTTGTTATTACAATCGAAAATAACAAAGCAATGATCGGAAATGCTATCAGTCTCATGTTTATTGCCCAATTTAAAAAATTATTTGGGTATATTAAAATAAAATAAATAAATTTTAGTGAAAATATTTTCATGGTGGGGATTTAATCATGAAAAAAGAGTATTCATTTTATATTTTGGGGCTAGTTGTGTTTTTGTGGGTGATTTTACCTGTAACCGCACAAACAACAGCCTATACGAGTTACTTGCAATTAGGGCGTGGATATACGCCGGTTGCCGATTTTCGTGCGCATCCTAATCCGCCTGAAATAGAGGGTAAAACCTATTTTAGCCTCGTTTGGTATCATGAGCGTTATTCGTTTTTTTGGCTCCCATTTGCGGGATCAAAAAAAGGTCAATACGGCTTGTATAAACGGACGACTGCCCAGGGTGGGAGAAAACGGCGTGTTAGTCATTTAAAATCGTTCAAGGGTATTTCTGTTGAAAAGGCTAGAGAGCTGGCGGCAACGGTAAATGTGAAATTACCTGCTGGTAGTCCAGTCAGCTATTGGAGCCTCTATTTTGGCTGGATCGTATTTTTGCCATTTGGTTTTTTGCTGGTTACTGATCGTAAAACGGTTTCTGAGTGGGTTGGCTAATTAGCAGCGTTTCAAAGCGGCCAAAAGAACATGATCGCTGGCACGGCGACAGCAATTACAATCACTTCGAGCAACAAACCCATGCGCCAATAATCACCAAAGTGGTAATTGCCCGGTCCCATGATGATCGTGTTGTTCTTGTGCCCGATTGGAGTCAAGAAGGCACAAGAGGCAGCCACCGCAACGCCCATTAAGAACGGATCAGGGTTCGCGCCAATACTTTCAGCAACCTGCACACCGACAGGGGCTGCAATGAGGGCTGTTGCGACATTGTTTAAGAAGTCAGACAAAGTCATGGTGACGACCATCAACACCGTCAAGATCACCCAATTAGGCATGCCTTGGGTTTGATTGACAATGAGGTCTGCAATGAGTTGTGTGCCTCCTGATGCTTGAAGAGCGGCACTCAATGGAATGAGCGAGGCAAGCAGCACAATCACCTTCCATTCAATCAGCGCGTAAAAATCTTCACCGCCCACCAAATTCACAGCAACATAAAAAATAACACAAAGCCCGAGGGCCACTGAAAGCGACGTAATGCCAAAGGCCGAAAGCGCGATGGCAAAGGCAAAGGCTGCGATGGCAAGAATGGCTTTCGTGCGTTGAATGACGTCTGTCTTTCGGTCTGCCAAAGGCAATACGCCGAGCCAATTTGTCACCGTGTCCATACGTTCACTTGGACCCAGCAGCAGCAAAACATCACCCGCCTTGATCGGCAATTTGCGAACACGGTCGCGAAACTGTTTGCCTTCTCTTGAAACACCAAGAAGCGTGACCCCATGGCGATACAAGAGGCGCAGGTCCATTGATGTGCGCCCTGCAATGCGCGATGTATCAGGAACAATTGCCTCAATCAGTGTGAGGCTTTTTCCGCGCAAACCGCCTTCATGTTTCTCAGAGCCGGCGAAGGTCAGTTGTGCCCCCCCCATAAAGGCTTCGATTGATTTTGGATCACCTTGTAAAACCAAAAAATCACCTTTGCGGGTTACTTCATTGCGGGAGAAGCCGCGCAGGCGTTTGCCATTTCTTACAAGGCCTAATATCCGAATATCGTGCTCATTAGCGAGTGGATAAAGTTCGTTGAGGGCCATGTCGATTGACTTTGATCCCTCTTCAACGCGCGCTTCAGCGACATAAAGGCCCGCATCTTCTTCAAGCGAGGCGCGGTCGTTTCGTTTCGGCAGTAAGCGCCAACCAATCAGCGCCACATATAATATGCCAACGGCTGCAATGGTCAGGCCGACCGGCGTGAAATCAAACATGGAAAACGGTTCGCCCAGTGCGTCTTGGCGATATTGGGCAATGACGATGTTAGGCGGCGTACCAATAAGCGTGATCATACCGCCTAATATGGTGCCGAATGAGAGCGGCATGAGGCTAAGCGAAACCGCCCGTTTTGCTTTTTTTGCTGCATCAATATCAAGGGTCATTAACAGGGCGAGGGCGGCCACATTATTGATGACAGCGGATAAAAGCGCACCAGCAACGGACATGATCGAAATATGAGTGGATAGGGGGCGTTCGGGTTTGACCACATAGGTGGCGATCAGTTCGACAGCACCTGAGTTCATTAAGCCACGCGAGACAATGAGTACTAAGGCTATGATGACGACCGCGGGATGACCAAAGCCTGCAAATGCTTCCTTGGCATTGATGAAGCCCATTAGCACCGCGATTAAGAGAGCGGCAAAGGCAACGAGGTCGTATCTAATCTTACCCCAGACCAAAAATCCGAAGAGCAAGCCAAACAAGCTAAAGAGTAAAATTTGTTCCGTGGTCATGTGCCGCTCCGTTTTGTCTATTGTGGACTACGGTTTTGGCTAAAGGCAAGCCACTAAGCCTTTTTAAACACAGCAATATGCCCTTCATCGCTTTGATGGCCGCTATCCTCACAAGAGCCGTAAATTGAAACTGTATGGAGAGCGAAATCGTCGATCTCGTTGTTGAGTTGCTCGAACTTGGATGCAAACCCGTGAGAAACAAAATGTTCAGCGTTTATGGAAAGCACAAAGAGAGCACCTTTTTTGCAGATACGCAAAAGCTCATCCAGCGCATCAGGCCCAACGTGGCCATGGGTGAATGTACCCGAACTTACAATAGCGTCATAAGAACCGCTCTTGATCGCAAGTGGCTTTGTTAAGTCGGCGATTATCGTATTGCGATAAAGACCTTTACGGCTGGCTACATCCAGCATGGCCGCTGATATATCCATGGCGTCAATGATGAGGTCTTGTTGGTTGTTCAAACAATCAGCAAGCAGACCAGTGCCTGCGCCCACATCCAAAATAGAGCCAGTCGTCGATCTATGGTGTTTGAAGTAATCAGCCACATGGCGTGGCAATTGATAATCCATTCGCTGGGCGAAGTCCTGATCATAAGTATCGGCCCAATCTTCATAAAGGGCGATGTTATCATCAGGTGTTTTCAGCGAATATGCTTTATCAAGATCGGGTCCGTTCTCCGCCAAACTCACTCCTCCGTTTGGAAGGGTAGTTTAGCGAGGATGAACCATCACACAAGGCTGTAATTTAAAGCGATCTAATGTCCGCCACCGAAGCTGCCGGTTTTAATAGAGTAGTCAACGGCAAGCTCATAATCAGGATCATCATCAGCATCGACTATCAATTGTCCTGCACGGTTAAGCAAACGGTGACAATCACGGGTCAAATGGCGAAGCTGAAGCTGCTTTCCTTGCTCTTCATATTTCGTCGCTAGAGCTTCAATCGCTTGAAGAGCAGATTGATCAACCACGCGCGATTCCATGAAATCAATGATCACGAGGTCTGGGTCAGTTTCTGGGGCGAAGAGTTCAGTAAAACCATGGGTGGAGCCGAAGAACAATGGACCTTCTACATGGTACACTTTGCAACCGTCTGCTCTTGTTTCTGCCTTCGTGCGAATACGGGTTGCATTGTTCCAAGCATAAGCAAGGGCTGAAACAATAACGCCGACAATCACTGCGATGGCCAAGTCGGTGAGAACTGTCACAACTGTTACCAAGATCATCACCAAAGCATCTGTCAGCGGAATACGGCGCAGGATGCCGATGCTTTGCCATGCGAATGTACCGATCACCACCATGAACATAACGCCGACTAGCGCTGCGAGTGGGATTTGTTCAATAAGGCCGGATGCGACCAGAATAAAGGCCAGCAGGAAGAGCGCTGCAACCACGCCAGACAAGCGGGTGCGGCCGCCTGATTTTACATTGATCATTGACTGACCAATCATGGCACAACCGCCCATACCACCAAAAAAGCCGGTGACTGTATTTGCAATGCCTTGCGCGACGCATTCTTGAGACGCGCCGCCGCGTTTACCTGTGATCTCGCCAACAAGGTTGAGCGTCAAAAGGCTCTCGATCAATCCAATCGCGGCAAGAATAAGCGCGTATGGAATAATGATTTGCAAGGTTTCAAGGTTGATTGGAACCGTTGGAATATGGAAGGTCGGCAAGCCACCTTTGATGGAAGCCAAGTCGCCAACCCGTGGCACATCAAGACCGAAGGCAATCACAAGACCTGCAACCACGGCAATGCCTGCAAGTGGGGCGGGAATGATATTGGTGAACTTTGGTAAGCCCCAAATAATCACCATGGTGAGAGCAACTAAACCAAGCATCATAACGAGCGGCCAGCCAGTCATCCACACGAGGGCACCATCGGCACCGGGTACTTTAAACTGGGTTAGCTGAGCCATGAAAATTACGATCGCAAGCCCGTTCACAAAACCCAGCATAACTGGATGCGGCACGAGGCGAATGAACTTTCCAAGTTTGAAGAGGCCAAACGCGATTTGCAAAATGCCCATGAGAACGACCGTTGCAAACAGATACTCAACGCCGTGCGTTGCGACCAACGACACCATCACCACAGCAAGCGCGCCAGTAGCACCAGAAATCATGCCTGGTCGGCCGCCGATAAGCGCTGTTACCAAACCAACGATGAAGGCTGCATAAAGCCCAACCAGCGGGTGAACGCCTGCGACGAAAGCAAACGCCACAGCTTCAGGAACCAACGCCAATGCGACCGTTAGGCCAGACAGCAATTCGGTTTTGATGCGTGAAGGTGTGAAGTCACCGGGTTCGCCGCCGGTAAGTTCAGGTATGGTCAATTTGCTTGCAAAGGCGGCAAGGGTCGGTCGAAGCATAAAGCTATCCGATCTACAGCTAGAATTTAACGTGGTGGTGAATAAAACAGGGAGATTCCACCTAACCTCTCAAATACAGGTTTTTTGACACGCTGCAAGGGTTTTAACTGATTTTGGGGGTTCATTATACGGTTTTCAGCATTGGTTAGATTGTGTATGGAGGGTTCTACTGGAGGCCCCCATGACAGATTTTAGCCTAAGACAAGAATTGATTGATACCTGCCTTGCAATGAATGCATCTGGCATTAATAGCGGCACGTCTGGAAATATTTCGGTGCGCACGGGCAATGATAGTTTTCTCATTACCCCGTCTGGCCTTCCGTATAAAACCATGACACCCGATCAAGTGGTTTCAATGAACATTGATGGTTCGTTCGATGGCGCATGGAAGCCATCAAGCGAATGGCGCATGCATGCTGATCTTTACCGTGCACGTGAAGACGCAGGCGCGGTTTTGCATTGTCATGCCCCGCATGCAACGGCGATTTCTTGTTTGCGCCGTGATGTTCCAGCGTTTCATTACATGATCGCTATCACAGGCGCATCGACGATTAAGTGCGCCAAATATGAGCTTTTTGGCACGCAAGAATTGTCCAATGCCATGATTGAAGCCTTCGGCTCGTCAAAGGCTTGCTTGTTGGCCAATCACGGCATGACGTGTTTCTCGAAAGATTTAACTCAAGTTTTGAAGTTAGGTATCGAGATTGAAAACATCTGCCAGCAATATCAACTGGCCTGCACGATGGGTGATCCAGTATTACTCAGTGACGCTGAAATGAGCGAGGCTCATGCAGCTTTTGTAAATTATGGTATGCAGCCGCCTAAGGCTTAAGATCAGGGAAGAGGTCAGCCAAGCTTGCTTCTGTTGCTTTGCAAATGCCGCGCTCAGTAATCAGGCCCGTCACATATTTAGACGGCGTCACATCAAAGGCATAATTGCTGCACGGTGTTGTCTCTGGCGTGATGCGAACTTCTTCGATCTTACCATTTAAAAGGCCTTGCACATAAGCGACTTCACGGCTTGATCGTTGTTCGATGGGGATCTCTTTCACCCCGTCTCTGGTGTTCCAATCAATGGTCGGCGAAGGCAAGGCAACATAAAATGGAATATTGTTGTCATGGGCTGCAAGCGCTTTCAAATAGGTGCCGATTTTGTTGCAGACATCGCCCGTCGAGGTCACGCGGTCTGTGCCGGTGATGCAAAGGTCAACTAGACCATGTTGCATGAGGTGGCCGCCTGCATTGTCAACAATCAGGGAATGAGACACGCCATGGCTTCCCAGCTCCCAAGCCGTTAAATGAGCCCCTTGATTGCGAGGGCGGGTTTCATCAACCCAGACATGAACATCAATACCAAGGTCGTGCGCTTGATAGATCGGAGAGGTGGCCGTTCCCCAATCAACCGTTGCAATCCAACCGGCGTTGCAATGGGTTAGAATGTTAACTGGGCCGTTCTTTTTTTCCGCGATTTCTTTGATGATTTTAAGGCCATGCTCGCCAATTTTACGATTGATCTCAACATCTTCATCGCACATATGTTCAGCGCAATGAAAGGCCATATCTGCTCGTTCAGAAGTGGGCACCATCTTGAGATGGTCCGACATGCGGTCAATCGCCCAACGTAGATTGATCGCTGTTGGTCTGGTTGCAGCCAGTGTTTCGCAGGCTTGTTCAAGGCTGTCGTTTGACGAATCCTCGCGCAAGGCCAGAGCAATGCCATAGGCAGCTGTCGCGCCAATTAGCGGCGCACCGCGGACGAGCATGTCTTTGATTGCCCGAGCCGCGTCGTTCATGTTGGTAAGTTCAACCTTACGCACTTCGTGAGGCAATTTGGTTTGATCAATGATCATAACCTTGCGCTGCTTATCCACCCATATTGAACGGTGTGGAATACCATCGATTTTCATGGAATTACCCTTGATTAATCGCTCTAGCCATACGAACTACGTCGTTAAAGTCAGAGAGATTCTTTCTGTCTGTGATCATTATACGCCCTAGGGCGAGTGCTTTTCTTTCACAGTCAGCGCGAAGATTTTCATCTTGAATTGTTTCTAGGTCTTCCACATGGGCAATACCTAAAATGCGCCGCACTATTTTTGCACCGGCAAAACCAATGCTGTCTTCTATCACGTCGCGTAAGTAGCGACTTAATGCTTGTTCATTTGCTACATTGTCGTCAGGCGAAAGTAGCGTTTCGGGATAAAGTGCCCCGGTTCGTTGGTTTCGCCATTTTTGAGAGAAAGTTTCTTCAAAGACGGCATATGTTTTTAAAAGTGTTTCTAAAATCCATTCGCCATAATCGTCACGGTCGGCCTCTTTCGTTGCGTGGCCAGCTTGTGAGAAATAGGCAAGCAATAGATTCGCCATAAGCGCGCCAATGTCAAAACCCATGGGGCCATAAAATGCAAATTCTGGATCAATTATCCGTGTCTCATCCTCGGTCACCATAATGGAGCCAGTGTGCAGATCACCATGAAGCAAGGTTTGCGCCTTCGACATGAATAAGGTTTTGAGTTCTTGAATGGCGATTTTTAAACCAACGTCTTGGCGAATGTCTGCCGCAACATCATCAAGCTGTGGGCTGGTGTGTCGGTTGAGTTCTGCTTCAAAATAGGGGTCATCGAAAATCACTTGTTCGGTTAGCCCGCACATGACGTGATTTTCAGAAAACATTGCGACATTGAGTTTTTTAGTTTCAGCATCAAGAGCAAGGTCTGAATAATCAAACAAGGTCGTCGCCATAAAATGGCCCGCATGCTCAGCCAACTGTGGATAACGAATACCTTGGATAAAACCTTTACGCAAAATGATGTGCGGCGTGAGGTGTTCCATCACAATCAGTGCCATCTCATGGTCATAGAGAATGATTTCAGGCACCAGTTGTGGGGCAACGTCAGCTTCTCTGCTTAACGCTTGATATTCGAAATAGGCACGGGAAAGAGGCAGCGGCCAACTTTCACCAACCAAACGCACATAGGGTAACGCTTGTTTGGCAATGACAGATTTATCACCGTTTTTGACAATAAAAACCAAGTTGAGATTGCCGTCACCGACTTCTTCAGCACTCCAATTTTCAGCCGATCCGCCAAGCAAGACGCTGACTTTTTCGTTTTGTGCCAGATAGGCCGCCACAGTTTGCGTTGTCAAAGCGTGGTAATTCTCGGGTGCTTGGTAAGCCATTTTATTCGTTCAATTGTTTCAAGTTCAAAATAAGTGGTTATGAATGTCGTTCAGTTCAACTAGGCGGGTTCAAATAAATTTGATATTTCGTGTTTGAATTAAGTAACACGTTTTAGTTGGTTGACGTTGGTTGCGCAACCAAGCAAAGTACTTTTGATTTGAATGGAATATTGATGTTCGAGGAGACATTCACACGATGACAATCTCTATCAAAACAATTGGGCTTAGTGCCTTATTTGGTGTTGGTCTTGCTGTTGGCATGACAGGCGGTGCTGTCGCAGCTGATGCTGTAGCTGGCGAAAAAATCTTTAAGCGTTGCAAAGCCTGCCATGTGGTTGGTCCAGATGCTAAAAACAAAAACGGTCCCCAGTTGAACGGTATTGTTGGTCGTACTGCTGGTATTTCTGATGGCTTTAAATACGGCACAGGCATCATTGAAGCACGCGGCGAAGTGGGTGACGATGCGGATGGTGACGGGTATCTTGATGTGCCTGAGGGTTCCTCAGGGCTGGTTTGGACAGAAGAGGCTCTTCTTGAGTATCTCATCAATCCAAAAGCTTACTTGATCAAAGTGACAGGTAATAAGAAAGCAAAAGCACGTATGGCGCTTCGCCTTAAGAAAGAAGACCAACGCGCTAATGTGATTGCTTATTTGAAAACATTTGGCCTTGATGGAAATCCAGCGGCAGCTGAATAACTGATAGCTAATTGTGTTAAAAAATCAAAAGGCCGCGAGTTATCTCGCGGCCTTTTTGTTTGTTCAGGTCTAGTCACCTATTGGCCGTTTTGAGCCTGACACCATCTTATAGATGTGCACCATAAAGGCTGTAGCAAACAGGGGGGTTAAAAGGTTCAAAAATGGGACCGCTAGAAAACCTGCGATAATAAGGCCCGATAGAAACACGGTGGTCGAATGCTTGCGGCGGAGGTCTCTAGCGTCTTTGGTTGGCATAAAGCGCATGGCCACCATCTCGAAATATTCGCGGCCCAATAAGTAGCCATTGGCGATAAAGAAAACGGGAAGGCCAAGGCCAAACACGAAGACTAACAAGAGTGCCACCAAGTTTACCGCAACAACCAGCGCGACAAATTGGATGGTGAGGCCGAGCGACTTGAGCAAAGGCATGGCTGTCCCATGTTCGTCTTGCGGATAATGGCGCGCTTCTACTTTCTCGGCGATCTCATCCAAGAAGATACCGGCAAACAGGGAGGTGACAGGTGCGATGAAAAAGCCAAGTCCAACCAGAAGCCCAGCCCCTGCTGCCCACGCAATGGCGGTCTCCAGCCACGGATAAGGAATGACGAGAAAAAAGGTGAGCGCTGCCTGCACGCCAACCCATAAAAGTACGAGCATAAGCAGGGTAAGACCGAGCGCCTTCCAAAAGACCGATCTGAACGGTTTTGAAAAAATTTGATTAAATGCAAGCGTTGCGGCGTGAAACATGTAGGCCTTTTCCCTGTTTTGATGTTGCGTGCTTGAAGTAAGTCTCTATTTGTGTTTGTGCAAGCATGCAGCGTGATAATTGTGATGTTGCCAATGATGAAGAGGATCAAAGATGACTGACAAAAAGTTTGACGTTCTGGGTATTGGGAATGCAATTGTTGATGTTCTGGCGAAGGTTGATGAGGGGTTTCTTGCCACTCATAATCTCGACAAAGGGGCGATGATGCTAATTGATGCAGAACGCGCCCTTTATCTAAGTGGCAATATTCAAGATGCGCAGGTTCGTTCTGGTGGTTCAGCAGGCAACACAATTGCAGGCCTAGCAGAACTTGGTGCATCAACCGCATTTTTCGGTAAATTAGCTGACGATGAAATGGGCAAGCAATACCGTGCGGACATGGTGGATGGTGGTGTGCATTTTCCAACCGAAACATTGAGCGAGCAAGAACCGACAGCGCGTTCAATTATTGTGATCACGCCAGATGGTGAGCGCACAATGAACACCTTCCTTGGTGCGTGCACTGAAATTGGCCCTGAAGATATGGACAAAGATGTCGTAGAAGCATCGCAAGTAATCTATTTCGAAGGCTATCTTTGGGACCCACCACGGGCAAAAGACGCATTGCGCGCTGCCGCTGAAGTGGCACACAAAGCAGGTAACAAAGTGGCCCTTACCTTGTCTGATGCCTTCTGTGTTGATCGTTACCGCGATGAATTCCGTGAACTCATTCAAAATGGCACTGTGGACATTCTGCTTGCAAACGACGCTGAGTTGTTGTCGCTTTATCAGTCAGATGATTTTGATGCTTGTGTGCAAAAACTTAGCACCGAAGTCGCTCTTGCAGCTATCACCAAAGGTGAACAGGGTGCCGTAGTCGTCACTAAAGATGAAACCGTTGCTTGTGATCCGTTCCCTGTAAGCAATGTCGTCGATACAACAGGCGCAGGCGATATGTTCGCGGCCGGATTCTTGTTTGGCCTCAGCCGTAATTATGCGCTTAAAGATGCAGGTCGTCTGGGTTGTCTATTAGCCTCCAACATCATTCAAGTCGTCGGACCAAGACTAGATGGCGGCTTAAAACAGATTGCGGAAAAAGAAGGTTTCAGCCTCTAAGCGGCTACCTGCAAGATGTGATTTAAATAGCGTTTCTCTGCCAGTCAGGGGAGCGCTATTTTGTTTCAAAGATAGCGTTGACCAGGGGCGACTGTTCGTCGCACAAACCATCAATTATATCGAAATGATGCCTATCGGGCTCTTCAACTGCTTGCGTTTCCATGCCAAGCCCGCGCCAGATATTGGCAAGCAACGTATTCTGCCGAACAAATTCAGACCGCTCATTGGCCCCCACCCAACAAGTAACAGGGGCGTCGATAAGGGGAGTGAGGAGGGCAGGGCTTTCCTTTTGTGCTTCTGATAAGTCCAACCCAATTCCTTTGTTAAGGTCACTCTTAAGCAGAGGCCGTAAATCATGCACACCCGAGATCGAAACAACATGGGCAATGCGATCTAGCGTGACTTTGTCGAGTGCAGATCCTTCACTTATCAAACGCGTTACCAAGTGCCCGCCAGCCGAATGGCCAGAAAGAATGATCGGGCCTGCGACTTTGCTTGCTGCATGGGTAACAGCGCGGGCGGCACTTTGGGAAATATCTTGAACGCGCACTTCAGGACAAAGCGGATAAGATGGAATGGCAACACAATAGCCGCGCTCCAGCGCTCCTTTAGCAAGGTGCGTCCAATAGGACTTATCAAGCTTCAACCAAAAGCCACCATGGATGAAAACGAAGAGGCCTTTGCTTTCTCCCTCAGGTAAAAACAAATCATAGCTCTCGCGTTCATGGTCGCCGTAAGAAATATCTGTTTCGACATTCGGCCACGTCGCGCGAAAATTTTCAGCGGGCGAAACCCATGCTTCGGGCCATGCATCGCCGTTTGGAATGTTGGGGGCGTTGGCGTAGGCGTCGGTGAAATCAGTGACTTTAAAGTGCGGCATGTTGAGGTCCGAAATCAAGAACAATGTTTGTCAGCATAGCTGCAAATTCCATCATGTGGAAAGTGCAGCGCTTCCATCGACAATTTATCGAGGTCACTGGCTGATGGCGCAATGTCATTCTTCAAAATGAATGCGGCTTCCTCTGAGAGTGAAGAAACCACGCGCGAAACGATCTCTTGATCAGAAATTACTCGCCTTTCAATTTTCGCAAAATGCGCTTCTTCAACAATCAAATCTTCAAGCAACGGATCAATCACCGCGCCGCCGCCGCCGGGGTAGCGATACCAACCCACACCAACTTTCTTGCCCAAGCGCCCTTCTTGCACCATACGGTCAGAAATGAGGAGAGTCTTGTTCGCCTGTTTACGTTCATAGAAAGGGCCATCCAGACCAGTAAGGTCTTGTGCTTCATAAGGGCCAATTTGAAATCCAAATTTGGTGAGTGCTTCATCAATCTCATAAGGCAGCGCCCCTTCAAGCAGCAGGCTATCCAGTGCCCCATAAAGCGTGGCTGACAACCTGCTCGCGACAAAGGGGCCGCCTGGTTTCGTGAGGATGACTTGCTTGCCGAGCGTTTGCCAAAATCGCGAGAGTGGGTCGATGTTCATGCCAGCAAACTTTGCGCATTCAACAAGGGTTGCAAGATGAGGTTGGCCGCAGATGTGGAATTGATGGATGGTTGGCAACGTCGCGGTGATTTTTTCAACGATCAAGAGATCTGGCGTTGATGTTTGATAGGCAATCAATGCGTCCGGATTTAGGCACTTTGAAACGGTGCTTAATATTTGACATCGCTGATCCAAACCAGCGTCACTTGTATCAATCAAGACATCAAAACGACCATCAAGTTTTTCAAAGGGTAGGGGGGTTGGCTTTGAGCTATCCGTCGCCCAAGATGATTGCCCTTCATAAAAGCGTTTCAAGAAATCGCGGCTACGTACGGCGTCGATTTCATCGTCTTCCATCAAGACGGCTTCAAACCCATGGTGGGCCAACAAAGCGGCATGGGATAGCGCCATTGAATTCCCACCGACAACAAGGGCACGCTTGTTTGATGTTGAGGCGGGTGTCATTAGGCGAGGAACTGCTTGGCTTCAATCATGCTTAAGAGAGCCTGCGTGCTCATTTCAAGCGAGGTCCGTGTAGTGTCCACAACCGTGCTTGCTCGTTGATAATGTGCTTCGCGGCTGGTCAAAATTTGACGAAGCTGCTGAAAGGCTTCTGGGTTGCCTGCCATTGGGCGTTCATCGCCTTGGGCACGGACGCGGTCCATATGTTCTTCGGGTGCGGCTTTAATCCAGATCGTGTGATAGTGGCGCAACAGATAGTTGAAGGTTTCAGGCTCAGACACAATGCCACCAGCGACGGCCAGAATAATCTGTTCCTTTGTCGTAGCGATTTTCTCAATCGCTTGGCGTTCTAAAAGTCGGTAGCCTTCTTGCCCATAAAGTTCGATCGTCTCGTTGACGGACATCCCATTGGAGCGCTCGATTTCGTCGTTTAATTCCATAAACTGGGTTTGTAGGCGCTCGCCAGCAATGGCTCCAAGGGTGGATTTGCCCGCGCCACGAAGACCAATGAGAGCAATCCGTTTATGCCTATGTTGTCGCGCTGCTTCCGGATCGAGAATTGCGAGAACCTGCGCCTTGGTTTGGTCATCTGCTTTTTTGAATAGAGTGATCGCGTGGTGGGCATCATCGGCATTTTCATGATCGACGATGAAACTTTCAATCGGCTCGCCGAGACCAACGGCAACCTTTAACAACAGGGCGATTGAGATGTTGCCTGATCCAAGTTCCAGTTGGGCGAGGTAGCGCTGTGAAATGCCTGAACGTTCCGACAAGATACGTCTGGAGATGCCATGCATTTTTCGTGCTCGGCGTACCCGCTCACCAACTTTTGCGATGAACTCACTGGTGTTGATTTCTGGTTGAATATGTTCAGGTATGTCTAACAAGCGATATTCTCCTGATCATGAAGGCTGGGCGCGACCATAATAAACCTATGCTGCGATGGCAGAAAGTTGAGGCATGATTGTTTGCAACCAAGGAAGACCAGCATCTTCTGGCAGGTCTCCTGTTGAGGTGTCGTAGACGCCGCGTTCGCCAATCATGGAGGCCTTGTTTTCCAAAAGAGCAGTCATTAGCCGCTCTGAGCCTTGATTAAAGGTCGCATCAAACACCATGTCGCCAAGGCCGAAGACCGCAAATTGCACGCCGCTTAAATCGGGCTTTTCTTCCACCAAACGGTCATAAAAAGAAACCGCTGTGGAGGGAAGGTCGCCGCTGCCATAACTGGAGGCAACGAATATATAGAAGCACTCGCGGTCGAGGCTCGTTGGGTCAACTTCGCCCATATTTTGGATGGTGCATTCGTAACCTTCGCCCAATTCCCCCTCGAAATCATCGCACAGCATTTCTGCATTGCCTGTTTCTGTCGCGTATAGGAGTTCGATCTTCATAGTGTACCTTTGTTGTTGTCTTCTTATGCGTAAAGAACGCTAAGCCATGTGAAGTTTCACATATTCAAAATCGCCCGGTTTATTGTCGATGCCAACCCGCGGCGGCGCAATCCAAGAGGCATATTTGCCCGGCTCATAACATGGCACCATCAGTGATTGGATGAACGCGCCATCTTCTTTGGTCGGCAACCATTTGTCTTTATTCTCATTCCAGGTTTCATTGGAAATGATGGAGCCATCTGGACCTGCTTTAATGGCAGAAAAGACGCCGATTTGGCGGTGGAAAGCTTCGTCTGGCAGGGCGAGTTCAAACTCAATACCCATCTTCGCCATCTGCTTATTCCAGCGACGAAGGCCACCAGATGCATCGCGAATATAATCGTCCCGCAATCTCATATTAATAGCGGTGAGTGCAGGAGCGTCGTTTTCGACGATCTTACCATCTTCAACTGTACGCACTTTGTAGGTGTCATTGTTGAGTTTGTGGTCATCCTCAATCCGGCTTTCAAGGTAGCGCCCTTTGATGCCCGCATTAAAGGCATTGGCCGCATTGGTTGAGACTTCTTGTCCGAACAGATCAAGCGACAGCGAATAGTGCATGTTCAGCTTTTTCTGGATGGTTGGAAGATCAATCACATTGAGGTCACGGATTTTGTTGATGTCATAAGGGTCGGTGATGCCCGCATTCTTCATCGCTTCACAGGTCGCTTGTATCACGCGGCCAACGCCAGTTTCACCGACAAACATATGGTGGGCTTCTTCTGTCAGCATAAAGCGGCAGGTGCGTGACAGTGGGTCGAAACCTGATTGCGCGAGGCTTTCAAGTTGCATCTTGCCATCGCGGTCTGTGAAGTAGGTGAACATAAAGAAAGAGAGCCAATCGGGCGTCTCTTCATTGAAGGCACCAAGCATACGCGGCGCTTCCTCTGAACCAGAAGAACGCAGCAACAAATCATCCGCCTCTTCGCGTCCTTGCTTGCCGAAATATTTTTGTAGCAAATAGACCATTGCCCAAAGGTGGCGGCCTTCTTCCACATTCACCTGAAACAGATTGCGCATGTCATAAAGTGATGGCGCGGTGAGGCCTAGGAAACGTTGTTGCTCAACAGAACCTGGTTCAGTGTCGCCTTGGATGACGATGAGGCGTTGAAGCATGGCGCGGTATTCGCCGGGCACTTCTTGCCAAGCTGGTTCGCCGTAGCTTTCGCCAAACGGAATTTTACGATCTTCGCCAGCAGGTGCTAGCAAAACGCCCCAGCGATATTCTGGCATTTTCACATAATCAAACTTCGCCCATCCTTTCGGGTCTACGCTGACAGCCGTGCGTAAATAGACCATGGATTCTTGGAAGTTGTCAGGGATCAGCTTGTTCCACCAGTCAATATAACCAGGATGCCAACGCTCTAGCGCTTTCAAGACTTTTTTGTCGCTTGAAAGATTGACGTTGTTTGGAATGAGTGAATCGTAATCTACATTAACGAGATCAAGCATGATCGTTCCCTCTATACTCGGTTCATATCAAATTTGGCACGTGTGCCGGAGCCGTATTTTTGCAAAGCACCTTCTTCGCCAACCGCGTTGGGGCGCTGGAAGACCCAGTTTTGCCAAGCGGTAAGGCGGCCAAAGATGCGGCTTTCCATTGTCTCAGGGCCAACGAAACGGAGATTAGCTTCCATGGCAGTGAGGCCATCTGGCGAGTAGCTGCTGCGCTCTTCCAAGAAGAGGCGCACTTCGTCGTCCCAGTCGATATCATCGAAGGCGAAGGTGGCGAGGCCCAGTT